>NZ_JASCYH010000012.1:0-67418 GCF_030011715.1 Gulosibacter sediminis
AGAGCCGCCTCACCCTTCTCACCGACGCAGGAAGCGAGGTGAACACCGACATCGTCCTCGAACTCAGCGCCTAACCATCAACAAATCGAAGGAACCCGAGCTACACCACTTCCGGGGACTTGACCCGTTGTCGAGGAGGCGTGCGTTATCCGCGAGGACACATTGGAGTTACGAATGCGGCCCATAGAAGTCTGAGGCTCATGCAATGCGAATCACGCGTTTCACGTGAAACCAACAACACTTCAAACAATGCAATCGATCCATCGCGAATCGGCTCGACAACCCAGCCGCCTCGATCAAGCTGGTGACCCAGGGAGCTATCGCGGAGCCACTCAGAATCCAGTCCTCGCCCGCGCAGGGCAGTATTCACGACCCCACCGACGCCGGGCCCGGGGTAGTGGATTGGCGTTTCACGTGAAACCACGCCCATCCGCGATGAATCAACCCCCGCCGAGCAATCAAAACACGCAGGACGCGGCATATGTGCGCCCTCCCTCCAGATTGGCGAGTCAAGGAGCACGGAACATGGCCGTCCTCTCACCACCACCTCATACCGACTCCATGATTCCAGCACTCCTCGGCGGAGCCCGTTTCACGTGAAACCCAGGACTTTCACGACATAGGACAGCAACAGCGCCACGAATCGCCGACGTTTTGGTCTCCGGTGGGGGACCGAATCATGGCTCACGAGCAACACACTCCGTAGGCACACCAGTTGCCTTGCCAATCAACGATCAGCCCGACGAAGCGCAGTTCTATCGAACAGATGATGGCCCCGTTTACGTGAAACTAGCCACCCTCCTCAAGTTGAATCCAGCTTGCCGTTCCAACGCCCGCTCCCACCGCCACTGCCCCTGATGCATGTAATCAGAACGACGCCTTCCTCCCGCCGCGAGCTTCGGCGCACGATGAGGGTTCTCTATCAACGGAGTCAGCCACCACGAAGCGCACATCCCGATGGGTCCACGCCTCGCGGCGCGTGAGATTGCCTGCGTTCCACACGAAACTGAGAGAATGTTTCGCAGAATGACCAATCCCACACCCGCCACTCCACGTTCAAACTGCCTAGTCAGTTCCCAACCCACCCTCGATAACGCGTCTGCCACGATTTCGACGCTGCCCAACTCGCTGCAGCGTGTATCAACCGGGCAGCTGAGCGCAGTCTCACGTGAAACGCAGCACGAACTTTGAGATGGACATCAGTCACCTGCCTTACTCCCGCGGCTTCTGCAGGCTACTTCAGTGCTCACACGGCTCTCGCAGAACCTTGACCCCACAGTTTCGACCCAGCCTCACTCACTGAGAGTGCGATCGCCCACGCGGATCGACCCCGTTTCACGTGAAACCAAGCACGCGCTTCGTATCAGCATCAATGGCCACCCCCAGCACCGCAGCTGCTCGCCGGCTGCGATGCCTAGTGTTCAACACGTTGCCTGTTCAAATGTGCGAACCTCCGTTTGCGCAGCGCTCCCGAGACCGAGATCCAACACTCGTAAAACTCGCGAGCACGGGGAATGCAGCACGTCGTCTGTGCACTCGCGTGCGGGCCGCAGCACCATGTGGCTCAGTCGAGCTGTGCTTGGTGCTCCTGATCACCCACGCCTTCGCACTGCCGCACCCGCCTCACTCGAGCTCGACGCGCGAACACGCGGCCGCCGCCAGCCGTTTCACGTGGAACCGAACTCCCGGCCAAGGCGGGGAAGCGAGTCAGACCCGCTGACGAACGGGCCACGACCTTCAGCCTCCCCTAGAGTGGTGTGCGAGTCCACGAACACGGACGCTTCGCGAGACTGAGCCACTTCGCCCGCACCAGTGTCCTCGTTTCACGTGAAACCAGGGCCAGCTCCGATAGCGAGGTGCCGGAAGTTCGATCGTCTCCCTGGGGGCGGGCAGACCGACACACGCACTATCAGTTCCGCGTATTCAAGCGCCCCACGCCGGCCAAATCGACCTAGAACCGGCATCGTCAGAATCGCATCAGCGTAATTTCATGGATGTCACCCCGACTCGAATTGCGACTGTCCACCACTACTTGGGCATGCAGCGACCAACTTCCGCGCCAGCACGCCCATGTCGGAGCATTCCCACCCCATCCCAGACTGACAGCAATGCGGAACGCATCACAATCTGAGCGCTCCTGGGTGACGCAGCAAATCGACATCGATGCTCATCTATGCAGCGCAAGAATTGCACGGAAAACAAGTACGCGGGCCGCCGAGCAACGTCGACGACCCGCGTCTGAAAAACTCGAACAGCCTAGTTCGCGCGCAACACCGTGTGACGCTTGCGACCTTCGCCCTCGCTCTCGGAGTTGTAGCCGCGCTCCGATGCGATGTCATGCACGATCTTGCGCTCGTACGACGACATCGGCGGAAGGGCTGCCGAAGCGGCACCATCCTCGATTCGCTCGATCGCGCGCGAGACCAGGCTCTGCAGCTCGTTGCGACGCGCATCCCGCGAGCCGCCCACATCCAGAATCAACCGTGAGAACACACCGGTCTCTGCCTGCACGGCGAGGCGGGTGAGCTGCTGCAGCGCATCCACCACCTCGGGGGATGCGAGGCGGTCGAGATTGCTCTCACCGTCGGCGGTCACCGAAATGTAGGTGCGGCCTCCGGTCACGTCGATGTCGAGGTCGCCGTCGATGTCAGCGATGTCGAGGAGCTCTTCGATAAAGTCCGCAGCGATGTCGCCCTCGTCGCGATCACCCTCGTCGGTGGCGTCGTCATCGGTGACGGCCTCGTCGGTGACGTCGTCGTCAATCACGTCTTCGTCAACCGTGACGGATTCGACACGCTCGTCTTCGACGACGTCGTGGTCAGTCATGTCATTGGCGCTCATTGCATTCCTTCTCTCAGCACCCCAGATTACCGGTAATCGCGCATCCGCCCGTACATGTGCAAACGGGCACCGAACCTCGCTGGCTCGATGCCCGTGCACCGTATCGCTACTACCTACTTCTTCTTTTTCTTCTTGCGATTCTTCGACACCGGCTGCTGTCGCTGCCCGCCGTTTTCCTGCGCCTCGAGCTCGAGCTGACGCTGCGTCTTACCGTCGCGCACGATGCGGTTGGCGGGGTTGTCGGGGTGGTCGTCCCACTTGCCCTTTTCCTTGAGACGCTCGACGCGCTTCTTGTACGCGTCCGAACCAGGAGTCGGCATGTTGCGGATGGTCCACCACTGCTGACCGGTGGTCCAGATGTTCGTAAGCAGCCAGTAAACCATGAGGCCGATCGGGAACATGAAGCCCGAAACCGCCATGACGAGCGGCAGCAAGTACATGAGCATCTGCTGCTGACGGAACATCGGCGAAGCCTTCGCGGCCTCCGAGATGTTCTGCGAGGTGATCTGGCGCTGTGTGAAGAACTGCGTACCGACCATGAGCACGATGAGCACGATCGCGACGACGATGATGTTCGTGTTGCCGTTGGCCTGCGACAGAATCGAGCTCAGCGGTGCCCCGAAAATTTCGGAGTTCGCGAGCAGCACGGCGTGGTCCTGGCTCATAAGGCCAACGCCGGCCTCACTGTGGTTCGCGGTGTTCAGCACGCGATACAGCGAGAAGAAGATCGGCATCTGGATGAGCATCGGCCAGCAGCTCGAGAGCGGGCTCGAGCCGTGCTTCTTGTAGAGCGCCATGGTCTCTTGCTGCATGGCCTGCTGCGAGAACTGGTCGCGCTTGCCCTTGTACTTGTCCTGAATCTTCTTGAGTTCAGGCTGCAGCTCCATCATGCCGCGCATCGACTTGATCTGCCGGACCATGAGCGGGATCATCGCCGAGCGGACGACAAGCACGATGATCATGATCGACAGCACCCATGTCCAGCCGCTGTCCTCTGGCAGGCCGAGAGCTGTCCACGCGGTGTGCGCACCGACGAGGATGAGCTCAATCACCCACCGCAACGGCCAGATAATAATGTCGAAGATGTTCATCGAGCGTCTTCGCCTTTCATTTGCAAATCAGACACGACGAACCCAAACTTGGTGCGTCGAATCGGGAAGGGTCGTTTGGGCTCCGGGACGTAATCAAAGTCCGGCTTCGCCCAGGGGTGGCATCGCATGATCCGACGAGCCGCCATCCAGCTCCCTCGCACCAGGCCATACACCTGCACTGCCTCTAAACCATACGCGGAACAGGTTGGGTAGTACCGGCAGACATCCCCGTAGATCGGCGAGATGAAGCGGCGATAGAGCAGGAGCAGCACGATCCCGAGATTGCGTGGGATGAGTGCAATGTTGTGCAGGACTCGTCGCATCATTGACGGTCGATCAGTCGGCGCCATCGGCGCAACTGCAGAATTCGGCGTCGTCAGTAACGTCTGCCGCAACAAGGCCAAGCTTGTCGGCCGCATGCAACACCGCGCGCCGTGTTTCAGCGCGCAGCTGCTCGTAGCTGAAGCTCGAGGCCTCGGGAAAAACGCGAATCACGAACGAAGCCCCGGTGGGGACCAGGGTGAGGAGCTCGAGCGCAATGCCCTTGAGCCGGCGACGCGTGTGATTGCGTACAACAGCGACACCCACCCGCTTGGTGATGATGAAACCAAAGCGGGTGGGTGAGGCTGCGTCGCGGTTGGCTTCGCCAATCGCGATAAGTCCGGATGCGGCAGCTCGACGGCCACGGCGGGAGATGCGACGGTAGTCGGCTCCGCTAGTGACTTTGTTCTGCCGAGCAAGCACCGGGGACTACGCCGAGAGGACCTTGCGGCCCTTCGAGCGGCGTGCCGCGACAATGGCACGGCCGGCGCGGGTGCGCATGCGGGCGCGGAAGCCGTGCTTCTTGGCGCGGCGGCGGTTGTTGGGCTGGAAAGTACGCTTCGACATAAAAAATCTCCTGATCGAGGCCCTAGGCTGTGGGGCAGCGAAACAAGGCCCGGATGCGGGCATAACTGGATCAGATTACGCCACGTTCAAGCCTCAGGTCAAGGTTGATCTCGCCGCGTATGTAGGCGAGCTACCACGATGACCGGGTTTGCCTGGGGCGACTCGCCGGAAATGACAATATCCTGGTAGCGCTGGTTCGCCTCGGTGTCCATTCGTGGTTTAGAGTGGCGTATCTGTCGCGCACGATTGCGCACCGGCCTCATAACTCACAGTTTTCCACACAGCCTGTGGATAACTTTGCAAATGCGGGTCCCGTGCGAGACGATCGAGGTGCAGGGTGGCACGGCGCGCACAGAAGGTGCGGTCGTGCGGCAGCATGCCCGCTGTTCTGTGAGCCATGAAGTAGTCGAGATCTATCACCGGAAGGAAGTCACACGTGACGCAAGCTGTGACGGAAGTCTGGACAGACCTCTTCACGACGCTTCGAGGCAACCTCGACATGCCCCAATCCATGCGCGGCTACTTCGGCCTGGTGCAGGCAAAAGGCGTGATGGACGGCACAATTTACCTCGAGGTGCCGAACGATCTCACTCGCTCGCAGATCGAACAGCGCGGTCGCGCCTACCTGCTCGAAGCCATCGCCGCCACTCCGGCAGCCGAGGGGGTTCGCAACTTTGCGATCGTGGTCAATCCGAACTCGGAGCCGACCCCTCCGGCCGACACGACGGTCTATGAAACCCCGCTCCCCGCCGAGGCGCCTATGGAGCAGGCCGCAACGATGCAACGAACGGCGCCGTATGAGGACCGATTCTCGAGTTTCTCCACCGGTTATCCACAGGCTGAGGCGACGCCCGCGATCAGCCACGGGATCGAAGCCGCTGCCCCGTATCACGACCCTAACGCGACCCAGCCCGACGGCGACTCGCGCCTCAACCCGAAGTACATCTTCGAAAACTTCATCATCGGCGGATCAAACCGATTCGCCCACGCGGCGGCCGTGGCAGTCGCCGAGACTCCGGCTCGGGCATACAACCCCCTCTTTATCTACGGTGATTCCGGGCTGGGCAAGACCCACCTGCTCCACGCCATCGGCCACTATGCCCAGGACATGTACCCCGGCATCAAGGTTCGCTACGTGTCGAGCGAGGAATTCACGAACGACTTCATCAACTCGATTTCGATGAACCGCTCGGCAGAGTTCCACCAGCGCTACCGCAACAACGACATCCTGCTCATCGACGACATCCAGTTCTTGCAGGGCAAGGACTCGACGATGGAGACCTTCTTTCACACGTTCAACACGCTGCACGAGCACAACAAGCAGGTGGTCATCACCTCCGACGTGCCGCCGAAGCAGCTGACAGGCTTTGAAGATCGGATGCGCTCCCGCTTCGAGTGGGGCCTCATCACCGACGTGCAGTCGCCGGATCTCGAGACGCGCATTGCGATTCTGCGCAAGAAGGCCGAAGCCGACCAGCTCGAGCTGTCGAATGAGGTGCTCGAGTTCATCGCAGTGCACGTCACGAGCTCCATCCGCGAACTCGAGGGCACGCTCATCCGCGTCACGGCCTTCGCGAACCTGAACCAGCAGGCGATCGACCTGAATCTCGTGACGACAGTGCTCAAGGACCTGATCACGAACCGAGAGCCGAATGTCATCTCGCCACAGGACATCATTCGAGAGACTGCGGATTACTTCCACCTCACCGTGGAGGACCTCTATGGCTCGAGTCGCTCGCAGGCCATCGCCACGAGCCGGCAGATCGCTATGTACCTCTGTCGCGAGATGACGAACCTCTCGCTTCCGAAGATCGGTCAACTCTTCGGCGGCCGAGACCACACCACCGTCATGTATGCCCACCGCAAGATCACGAAGCTCATGACCGAAGACCGTTCGATCTTCAACCAGGTCACCGAACTCACCTCGAGGATTCGCCAACCCAGCGCACGGTAACTCCACGCTCAATGCGCTCGATGGCGGCCACCGCAGATCGAGCGCATCGTCGTTTCCATAGCCTGTGGATAACTCTGTGGAAAAGCCCGTGAATAGTGCGTGGATAAGCCGTGGACAATGCAATTTCCACGATCTGTGGATAACTTGTGGAATTCGCCATCGTGGCAGTGGACAAACTGTGCACGCAGCGGACGGGCCTGTGGAGATCCGCGTCAGTACGCGACAATCTGGGGATGCCGTCCACTTTCCATCCACTCGAGAATCACAAGTTTCAGCGATGTAGTTCCCTACGGAAATCAGTTGACCACAGAGTTATCCACATTCTCCACAACTGTTAAGAGTGAGAAGACAGATCTCTCTACCTAGAAAAATCCGCTCGTGACATTTTGTCGTTCGGGCCCTCGAACCCGAAGAGCCGCCGAGAGGAAGATGCCACCGCAACCCGCTAGCATTGAATCCCCGCCGAGCCATGGAGGAATCGCCAGTGAAGTTTGAAGTCAATCGCGACATGTTTAGCGACGCCGTGTCGTTTGTCGTCAAGCTCCTCCCTCAGCGCCCCACTTTGCCGATCCTCAGCGGTGTCGTGCTCGAGACCAGCGGCAGCACGCTGCAGCTTTCGACGTTTGACTACGAAGTTTCGAGCCGCACCTCGATCGACGCGACCGTCGACGAGTCGGGCGCAGTACTCGTGCAGGGTCGCCTTCTCGCCGATATCGCCAGCCGACTGCCGGATGCCCCGGTGCAGGTCGAGCGCGACGACCGCGGCATCACGATCACCTGTGGTCGCACAAACTTCACATTGCCGACGATGCCGATCGAGGAGTTCCCAGCACTTCCGACGATCGAGGGCACCTCGGGTGTCGTCTCGGGCGCCGACTTCTCGGAGGCCATCAGCCAGGTCGTCGTCGCCGCATCCCGCGAAGATGTCGCCCCGGTCATCACCGGTGTGCACCTCACGTTCTCGCCGACGCAGCTGCAGCTCGTCGCGACCGACCGCTACCGCGTCGCGGTACGGGAAATCGAATGGCAGAGCAACTTTGCTGAGGGCGACCAGGCACTTGTTCCCTCGCGCACCCTCGGCGAGGTCGGCAAGTCATTCGCGCACGCCGACGAGGTGGTCATCACGCTCGTGAGCGAAGGCGACCGCCAGCTCATCGCATTCACCGCCGATGGCCGCACCGTCACGTCGCTGCTCATCAAGGGCAACTTCCCCGCCGTATCGCGACTCTTCCCCGCCGAAACCCCGCACTTCGCGGTGTTGCAGGGCAGCGATGTCATCGACGCGGTTCGTCGCATGCAGCTCGTGCTCGAGCGTGAGCAGGCCCTGCGCTTCAGCTTCTCGGACGAGGGCCTCAAGCTTGACGCGGTTGGCGCCGAGCAGGCTGCCGGCGCCGAAGAGCTCAGCATCAACCTGCAGGGCGAGGGAATTGTCGTTTCACTCAAACCGCAGTTCCTGCTTGAGGGCGTCGGCGCGATCCACTCGGCGTTTGTGAAGATTGCCTTCACGAACAACGACAACCCGAACAAGCCTGGCCCCGTGCTGCTCACCGGCCAGACCTCGCTCGACGAGGCCGCCGCCACCGACACCTTCCGCTACCTGCTGCAGCCGAACCTGCTTATGCGCTAACGGCGCATCGTGCACGTCACCCACCTGAGCCTGCGGAATTTTCGGAATTACCGCACCGCCGAACTCGAGCTGCACCCGGGTATCCAGGTGTTCGAGGGCGCGAACGGCCAGGGCAAGACGAATCTGGTCGAGGCCATTGCCTACCTCGGCACGCTGAAGTCGCACCGGGTCTCGTCGGATGCGGCGCTCGTGCGTTTCGGAGAGGACGGCAGCATCGTCCGCGCCGAATTGCGTCACGGTGAGCGCGAGCTCAGCATCGATGTCGAGATCGCGAAGTCGGGCAGCAACAAGCCACGAGTGCGCGGACATGCGGTGAAGACCCGTGAGCTCGCACGATTCTTTACCACCGTTGTGTTCGCGCCCGAGGACTTATCGCTCGTGCGCGGCGACCCGGGTCAGCGCCGGGAGCTGCTTGACCAGCTCCTCATAACGCACTCCCCGCGGTTCGGCGAAACGATCTCGAAGTACGAGCGGGTGCTGCGCCAGCGCAATTCGCTGCTGAAATCGGGCCGGCAACAGCGGCTCGGCACCGAGCAGCTCACGACGCTCGACATCTGGGACGACCAGCTCATCGAGCTCGGCACAAAAATTGTCGCGCAACGGCTCGCCCTCGTTGACCGTCTACGCCCCCACCTCGCGCGCGCCTACGCGACCCTCGTCGAGGCCGACCACGGCGCGAGCATCTCGATGCGGGTCAGCGCGCTCGCCGACACCGGCCGGCACATGGATGGCGACGGCGAGGGCGAAGAGATCGGCGCGGTGCTCACCGTCGACGACATCGCCGAACGATTCCGCACCCGGCTGACGGATGCGCGCTCGCGCGAGCTCGAGCGCGGCGTCACGCTCGTCGGCCCGCACCGCGACGACGCGACGTTCTGGCTCAACGGGCTGCCGGCGCGCATCACCGCAAGCCACGGCGAATCGTGGTCGTTCGCCCTCGCGCTCAAGCTCGCGGCGGCCCAGCTCATCCGCGAGGAATCGAAGACCGGCGACCCCGTGCTCATTCTTGACGACGTGTTTGCCGAGCTCGACGGCGCCCGCCGCTCCCGCCTCGCGAACGCGGTGCACGACTTCGAGCAGGTGCTCATCACCTGCGCCGTCGTCACCGACCTGCCCGAGGCGCTGCGGCACGACACGATTCGCATCGAGGCCGGCACGATCGCGAACGGCGAAACCGATGGCTGAGTTCAGCGAATCGACGCTCGTCTGGCTGCGTTGCAAGGAGGTCTTCGGAGGCCACAAGATTCCCCGCCGTCTGCTGCGCGGCCGGGGCGCGTCGACGCCCGAGTCGAAGGATGCGCAGGCCGAGCAACTCCCCTTCGGCCCGAAGCGCGACCCGCAGTCGACCGGCGCGGTGCTGAGCCAGCTCTTCGCGCAATTTGATTGGCAGACGCCCCTCGCTCAGGCTCGGCTCATCGACGAGTGGGAGAATTTTGCCGGTCAGCGCACAGCCGCGCAC
Source organism: Gulosibacter sediminis (assembly GCF_030011715.1). Taxonomy (NCBI): domain Bacteria; kingdom Bacillati; phylum Actinomycetota; class Actinomycetes; order Micrococcales; family Microbacteriaceae; genus Gulosibacter; species Gulosibacter sediminis. The sequence continues at coordinate 9,861 of NZ_JASCYH010000012.1, forward strand.
ACCAAACCGCTGTTCGTCGAGGAGGGCGTGCTGCTCGTGCAGTGCGATTCGACGGCCTGGGCCACGCAGTTGCGATCGATTCGTGGCGAACTGCTCGGGCGCATCCGAGCTGCCGTGCCCGAGGTCGAGCTCACCGATATCAAGTTTTTGAACCCCGGGGCGCCGTCTTGGCGACACGGAAATCGTTCTGTGCCGGGTCGAGGGCCTCGAGACACCTATGGGTAGGTAACCACGAGCGTGGGGGGAAAAGCCCGCAGATCGCCAAATAACGGCGAATCCGGCAATCCCTTGCTAGAATGGAACGTCTGCGAAGTAAAAACTGAGGAGTCCGAATGACGGATACTGGGGCAAACCCGCACGGATCCACGACCGGCCGCGTCGAACACGACTATGGAGCTGGTCAGATCCAGGTTCTCGAGGGTCTCGAGGCGGTGCGGAAGCGTCCGGGTATGTACATCGGCTCGACGGGCCCCGACGGCCTGCACCACCTGGTGTACGAGATCGTCGACAACTCCGTTGATGAGTCGCTTGCGGGCTACTGCGACGACATTCAGGTCACGCTTCGCGCCGACGGCGGTGTCACCGTTGTCGACAACGGCCGCGGTATTCCGGTGGAAACGCACCCCGTCGAGGGCGTTTCGACGCTCGAGGTCGTGCTCACGAAGCTCCACGCCGGCGGCAAGTTCGGTGGCGGCGGTTACGCCGTTTCGGGCGGTCTGCACGGCGTCGGCTCGTCGGTCGTGAACGCGCTTTCGACGCGCTTTCTCGCCGATGTGTCGCGCGATGGCCACGAGTGGCACATGGAATTCGCAAACGGTGTGCCGCAGGGCGCCATTCAAGAGGGCGCCGAGACCGACGTCACCGGCACCCGCATCACGTTCTACCCGAACGGTGAGATTTTCGAGACGACCGAGTTCGACTGGGAGACGCTGCGCACGCGCTTCCAGCAGATGGCGTTCCTCAACCGCGGCCTCAGCATCACGCTCACCGATGAGCGCGACCCGGCCACGCTGACCGAGGGAATGACGCAGGTGCACGAGGTGCTTGAGCCGAGCGACTCGGATGGCGCCGAAGAAGCTGTCGTGCAGGCTCCCGACGAGCAGGTCGGCGAGCCCGACGCTGAGACGACGCCGGTGGAGACTGAGCACAAGCACCGCAAGCAGGTCTTCAAGTACGACCGCGGCCTCGTCGACTACGTCGAGCACCTTGTGAAGCGCAAGAAGGTCGAGGCGGTGCACCCCGAGATCATCGACATGGTCGAGGAAGACACCGAGGCGACCATCTCGGTTGAGATCGCGATGCAGTGGACCGAGGCGTACAGCGAGTCGGTGCACTCGTTCGCGAACACGATCAATACCCGCGAGGGCGGCACGCACCTCGAGGGCTTCCGCGCCGCGCTCACCACGGCGATGAACCGCTACGCCCGCGACAAGGGCCTGCTCAAGGAGAAGGACGAGAACCTCTCCGGTGAGGATGTCCGCGAGGGCCTCGCCGCGATCATCTCGGTGAAGCTCGGCGAACCGCAGTTCGAGGGCCAGACGAAGATGAAGCTCGGCAACACCGAGGCGAAGTCGTATGTGCAGCGCGTCATGAACCAGGGGCTGCAGGAGTGGCTCGATCGCAACCCGCAACAGGCCCGCGAGGTCATTCGCAAGGCGACTCAGGCATCCGCTGCACGTCTCGCCGCCCGCCGCGCGCGCGAGCAGACCCGCCGCAAGGGCCTGCTCGAGTCGAGTGGCATGCCAGGCAAGCTTCGTGACTGCACCTCACGCAACCCCAACGAGTCCGAGATCTTCATGGTCGAGGGTGATTCGGCAGGTGGCTCGGCGGTGCAGGGTCGTAACCCGCGCACGCAGGCGATTTTGCCGCTGCGCGGCAAGGTGCTCAATGTCGAAAAGGCGCGTCTCGACCGCGCGCTGCAGAACACCGAGATTCAGTCGATGATCACGGCGTTTGGTACCGGCATCGGCGACGACTTTGACGTCGAGAAGGCCCGGTATCACAAGGTGATTCTCATGGCCGACGCCGATGTCGACGGCCAGCACATCACGACGCTGCTGCTCACGGTGTTGTTCCGGTTCATGCAGCCGCTCATCGATGCCGGCTTCGTCTACCTCGCCTCGCCGCCGCTCTACCGCCTCAAGTGGACGAACGCGGCGCACGAGTACGCGTACTCCGACGAAGAGCGGGATGCGCTCATTTCGCAGGGCCGCGCCGGCGGCCGCCGCCTGCCGAAGGACAACGCGATTCAGCGCTACAAGGGCCTCGGCGAGATGAACTACAACGAGCTCTGGGACACGACGATGAACCCTGAGACGCGCACCCTGCGCCAGGTCACGATGGCCGACGCGGAGGCTGCTGACGAGGTGTTCTCGACGCTCATGGGCGAGGACGTCGAGTCGCGACGCACGTTCATCCAGCGCAACGCGCACGACGTGCGCTTCCTCGACATCTAAGCGCCTCGCGCTCTTCACATATTTAGGCAGCGAAGTAAGAACGAATGGCTGACGAAACCAATACCACCAACGAGACTCCGACCACCGGCGGCCACGTCGAGAAGGTCGATCTCCAGCTCGAAATGCAGCGCTCGTACCTCGACTACGCGATGAGCGTGATCGTGGGCCGCGCGCTGCCCGAGGTGCGTGACGGCCTCAAGCCGGTGCACCGTCGTGTGATTTACGGCATGTACGACGGCGGCTACCGCCCCGACAAGTCGTTCTCGAAGTGCGCTCGCGTTGTCGGCGACGTCATGGGTCAGTACCACCCGCACGGCGACTCGGCGATCTACGACACCCTCGTGCGCCTCGTGCAGCCGTGGTCGCTGCGCTACCCGCTCGCGCAGGGTCAGGGCAACTTCGGTTCGGCCGGTAACGACGGCGCCGCAGCGCCCCGGTACACCGAGACGAAGATGGCGCCGCTCGCGCTCGAGATGGTGCGCGACATTGAAGAAGACACCGTCGACTTCATGGACAACTACGACGGGCAGACGCAGGAGCCGACCGTGCTCCCCGCGCGCTTCCCGAACCTCCTCGTCAACGGCTCCGAGGGTATTGCCGTCGGAATGGCGACGAAGATTCCGCCGCACAACCTCCGCGAGGTCGCCGACGGCGCGCTCTGGGCGCTCGAGCATCCCGACGCCACGCGCGAGGAGCTGCTCGAGGCGCTCATGGAGCGCATCCAGGGCCCCGACTTCCCGACCGGCGCCCAGATTCTGGGCACCAAGGGCATCCAGGAGGCGTACCGCACCGGCCGTGGCTCGATCACGATGCGTGCGGTCGTCAACGTCGAGGAGATCGGTAACCGCACCTGCCTCGTCGTCACCGAGCTGCCCTACCAGGTGAACCCCGACAATCTCGCGAACCGCATGGCCGAGATGGTGCGCGAGGGCAAGCTGCAGGGCATCGCCGACATCCGCGACGAAACCTCGGGCCACACCGGTCAGCGCCTCGTCATCGTGCTCAAGCGCGATGCCGTCGCGAAGGTTGTGCTCAACAACCTCTACAAGCACACGCAGTTGCAGGACACCTTCGGCGCGAACATGCTCGCGATCGTCGATGGCGCGCCCCGCACGCTCTCGCTCGACGGGTTCATCCACCACTGGGTGGCGCACCAGGTCGAGGTTATCGTGCGCCGCACCGAGTACCGCCTGCGCAAGGCCGAAGAAGAAGTGCACGTGCTGCGTGGTTACCTCACGGCGCTCGATGCGCTCGACGAGGTCATCGCGCTCATCCGCCGCTCGGCTACCGTTGAGGTCGCGCGCACCGGCCTCATGGAGCTGCTCGACGTCGACGAGATTCAGGCGTCGGCGATCCTCAACCTCCAGCTGCGCCGCCTCGCCGCGCTCGAGCGCCAGAAGATCACCGACGAGGCCGAGCGCCTCGAGAAGATGATCCTCGAGTACAAGGCCATTCTTGCTTCGCCCGAGCAGCAGCGCCAGATCATCTCTGACGAGCTCGGCGAGATCGTGCGCCGCTACGGCGACGACCGCCGCACCGAGATCATCCGTGGCTTCAACGGCGACGTGACCGATGAAGACCTGATCCCGGTTGAGGAAATGGTCGTCACCGTCACGCGCGACGGCTACATCAAGCGCACGCGCAGCGACAACTACCGCTCGCAGCGCCGTGGCGGCAAGGGCGTGCGCGGCGCGCAGCTCAAGGCCGATGACATCGTCGAGCACTTCTTTGTCACGACGACGCACCACTGGCTGCTGTTCTTCACGACGTTCGGTCGTGTGTACCGCACGAAGTGCTACGAGCTGCTCGAGGCCGGCCGCGACTCAAAGGGCCAGCACATCGCGAACCTGCTGCCGCTTCAGCCCGACGAGCAGGTCGCGCAGATCCTCGACCTGAGCAACTACGAGGAAGACGACTACCTCGTGCTCGCGACGCGCAACGGTCTCATTAAGAAGAGCGACCTCTCGCTCTACGACACGAACCGCCAGGCTGGCATCATCGCGATCAAGCTGCGCGACGGCGACGAGCTTGTGTCGGCCATGACGATCAAGCATGGCGACCACATCTTCCTGTTCTCGCACGAGGGCCAGTCGCTGCACTTCATCGCCGATGACGAGCAGCTGCGCCCGATGGGCCGTGACACCTCGGGCGTGAAGGGTATGTCGTTCCGCGGCAGCGACTACCTCATCAACGCGGCGGTCGCCGCCGACGAGGATCTCTTCGTGTTCACGATCACCGAGGGCGGCTACGCGAAGCGCACCGCGGTGAACGACTATCGCATCCAGGGCCGTGGCGGCCTCGGCATCAAGGTGATGAAGCAGTCGGACGATCGCGGTCACCTCGCCGGCGCCATGCTCGTGCACGAGAACGACGAGGTGCTCGTCATTCTCAACTCGGGCAAGGTCGTGCGCTCGAACGTGTCGGAGGTGCCCGCGAAGGGTCGCGACACTATGGGGGTCGTGTTCGCCCGCCACGGAGCCGGCGACCACATCCTCGGCATGGCGCGCAACTCCGAGCGCGACCTCGGGCTCGACGCCGACGCTGAGGACGCTGAGGGCGAGAACGACGAGGCACAGGCGGATGTTGTGGCTGAGTCGGATGCCGTAGTTGCATCGGAGGACTCAGACACCAATGCGGCGCCTGAATCCGACGAGCAGTAGGATCGGACATCATGACCTCAGTCGCAGACAAGCTGGCCAAGAAGTCCGAACGCCGCACCTCGAAGAAGCAGGTCCGCCTGCGTCTGATGCAGGTCGATGTTTGGTCGGTCGTTAAGCTCACCTTCCTGCTGACCCTCTGCCTCGGCATTGTCACCATCGTCGCCGCCGTGCTCGCGTGGACCGTGCTCGCGAACACCGGCGTGATGGAGTCGATCAACAACCTGCTCAACGACGTGACCGGCAGCGAAAAGGTCACCGTTGAGACCTTCGTCAACTTCGGTGGCGTGCTCGGGTTCTCAGTCGTGATCGCCGTGCTGCAGGTGGTCGTCTTGACGGCCCTCGCGGCGGTCGGCACCCTGTTGCTCAACCTCGCGTGTCGCCTTACCGGTGGCATCGTGATGGGTTTCACGAACAACTAGGTTTGTGGTAATGTCGTTGTTCGTGCCGAGAACCCGTTGAGGGTTCTACGAGCAAACGGGGCTATAGCTCAGGCGGTTAGAGCGCTTCGCTGATAACGAAGAGGTCCAAGGTTCAAGTCCTTGTAGCCCCACCGGTGTTGTTGATCAACTCAACGCATCCGGGGCCTTAGCTCAGTTGGTAGAGCGCCTGCTTTGCAAGCAGGATGTCAGGAGTTCGAATCTCCTAGGCTCCACCCGCGGAAGTCCGCTTCAGTTTTCTGAAGCGGACTTCTTCTTTCACCAGCCAAGCCGTGAGACGCGGTGTGGCGCCGTGTTCGCAACCCCCAGAGAGGACACGAATAGCCCGGACAACATCGCGGGGCCGGAGCTCGCGCGAGGTTGCCTGACGGAAGTCATTGGCTGGGCATGTGCTCGGGTTGAACATGGTTGCCCACGACGATTCCACCTCGGTTCGTAACGTGATCGGGCAGAGTTCGATGGGCCTGCAAAAGGGTCAGCCCGACCCCAAAACGCGTTCATGATCACGTCGATACCCGCATCCCAGGACCGCATGGTCTCGCCGGGAGCCTCGATACGTGGAGATAGCAATTAAGTACGTCGTGCCAGGCGTCGAAATCGCTCCGGAACACTCGCTCTCAGGGGGACCCACCGGGTGAGCTACACCTCGACCGCGTCAACCCACTCACTCGCACGTGGGCCGGCGCCCTACTTCCGCCCGCCCCCGAGCAGCCCACCGAGCGAGTCGAGGATGCCGCCGAGCCCTCCGCCCGACGAGCCCGAGCCGCCGCCAAGCACCTGGCCGAGGATGTCGCCGAGGCCGCCACCCGACGACTCGGTCGAGGCCTCCTTCTTCGCCTCGTTGGCCTTCGTGAAGCGGCTCGCGATCCACGCCATCACGAGGGGCGCGACGAGCGGCAGCAGCTTCTGAATGAGACCCTTGTCGTTACCGGAGTGCTCGGCGACCTTGGCCACCACCGCATCCTGCTCGCCGCCGAAGACGTGCGCGGCAATCTTCTCGCCGTCGGCTTCGTCGACGTCGTCGACCGCCTGGGCGCCGTCGACGTGCTGCTCGAGGGCCGAGGCGAGGGATGCGGCGCCCGTGGGCGCCTGCGCGTTTGCCTGCATGCCGCCGACGAGTGAGGGCAGCAGGTCGCCGAGGGCGCGCTGCACGTCGTCGGGCGATGCGCCTACCCGTTGGGCGAGGTCGTTGACGGGAAGATCGTTGAGGATCGCGGAGATATCGGCCATGATCATGCTTTCTCTCGAGGGTTTCCCAGAGTCTGCACCGCGCGGCTGAGAACAGCTCGCGCTTGCACCGAGCACCACATCCGTCGTTTGATGAATAGCAAGACGGCGAAGGAGACACGTTCATGACCGGCTTGCGCATGGACCCGGCCTCGCGGCGCGATGCCATCGAGGCGCTCAGCGAATCGGGCGCCGGCGGCGACGAGCTCGACATCCTCGTGATCGGCGGGGGCGTGACCGGCGCTGGCATTGCCATGGATGCGGCGAGCCGCGGCCTCACGACCGGCATCGTCGAGGCACAGGACTGGGCCTCGGGCACGTCGAGTCGCTCAAGCAAGCTCCTCCACGGCGGCCTGCGCTACCTGCAGATGCTCGACTTCAAGCTCGTGCACGAGGCCCTCACCGAACGCGACCTGCTGCTCACCAAGCTCGTCCCACACCTCGTGCGGCCGGTGCCCTTCCTCTACCCGCTCAAGACGCCCGTGCTCGAGCGCGCCTACGTTGGCGCGGGCATCATGCTCTACGACCTGCTCGCGATGCTCGGCCCGGGCCGCCGGCGCCTGCCGTGGCACCGGCACTTCAGCCGAAAGGGCCTGCGCAAGCGCTTCCCCTCGTTGCGCCGCGATGCGCTGGCTGGGGCGATTCAGTATTGGGATGCGTCGGTCGACGACGCGCGTTTGGTCACGACGCTGATGCGCAGCGCCGCCGGGCACGGCGCGCACGCGGCGTCGCGCGTGCAGGTGACCGAGCTCGTGCAGAACGAGGCCGGCGCGGTTGTCGGCGCCAACTTGATTGACCTCGAGTCGGGGCGGCACTTCACGGCGCGCGCGAAGAAGGTCATCAGCGCGACCGGCGTCTGGACCGAAGAAACGCAACAGCTCGCGGGCGCAGGCGGGCTGCGCGTGCTCGCCTCAAAGGGCATCCACATCGTCGTGCCGCGCGATCGTCTCAGCGGCAAGTCGGGGCTGATTCTGCAAACCGAGAAGAGCGTGCTGTTCGTGATTCCCTGGTCGCGTTATTGGCTGATCGGCACAACCGACACGCCCTGGAACGAGGACCGCCGTCTGCCCGTGCCGACGAGCACCGACATCGACTACGTCATCGCCGAGGCAAACAAGGTGCTCGAGCAGCCGATCAGCCGCGCGGATGTGGTGGGCACGTGGGCGGGCCTGCGGCCGCTGCTGCAGCCAGGCACGAAGGTCGGCACCGCATCCGCAAAGGTATCGCGCGAGCACACTGTCGCGTCGCCGACCCCGGGGCTCGTGTCGATCGCGGGGGGCAAGCTCACGACCTATCGCGTCATGGCCGAGGATGCGGTCGACTTCGCCCTCGGCTCAGCGGCGAAGACGACCCCGAGCGTCACGGCGACGACGCCGCTCGTTGGCGCGGTCGGCAGCCGAGTCGCGATCGAAACCGCGCGGGCGCTCGCCCGCAAGCACGGCCTCGCTCCGGCGGTCGCGAAGCACCTGGTGCACCGCTACGGCGCCGAGATCAATGTCATCGCCGCGATCTGCGACGAGGTACCCGGCGCCGCCGTGCTGGTCGCGGGCGCGCCCGCCTATATTCGCGCCGAGATCATCTTCGCGGCCCGCTATGAGGGGGCGCTGCACCTCGACGACGTCATGGAGCGTCGCACGCGCATGAGCTACGAGTTCGCCGAGCACGCTGGCCGCGCCGCGGAGGAGGTCGCCGAGATCGTCGGATCCGAGCTCGGCTGGTCACCCGACCAGATGGCGCAGGAACTCGGGGCCTACCGTGCAAACGCGGCGGCCTACGACCTCGCGACGCACGAGGCGACGGATGCGGCGGCCGTGGCGCGCTATGCCGATGCAGTACCGCTCGCCCAACCCTGAGAATCGTGACACCCGTGGTTCGCCACTTGCTCGGGAGGTTGTCGAAGTGGTCACCGTCCTGTACCGGCGGGGCGGGCAGAACCCGAACGTCGCTCATGACGTCCTTTCGCTGCCACCCTGGCGCGCAATCAACTTAGGTAAACCTAACTTCACGCGCGCAAATATTACGGCGCGTGAACCGAGCCTCATTCAGCGAACACTCAGCCAGTAGGCTCGTGCGCAGACCTCCCGAAAGGACTTCTCCTCATGGCACGACTTCGTAACTGGCTTGCCGCCGCCGGTGCGCTCGCACTCGCCGCTAGCCTCAGCGCTTGCGCGGGTGGCAGCGACAGCCCCGCTGCGTCGGGTGATGACCCCTACGCAGGCCAGACCGTCAAGATCGGCGTCGTCGGCGCCTCCGACGAGTACTGGCAGACCTACGTCGATGCCGCCTCGGCCGAGGGCATCGAGGTTGAGCTCGTCGACTTCACCGACTACAACCAGCCGAACCCCGCCCTCTCGGCGGGCGAGGTTGACCTCAACCAGTTCCAGCACATCCTCTACCTCGCGAACTACAACGTCGAGGCCGGCGACGACCTCGCCGCCATCGGCGCAACCGCGATCTACCCGCTCGGTCTCTACTCGGACAAGTACGACTCGGTCGACGCGATTCCCGAGGGTGGCACCGTCGGTGTGCCGAACGACGAAACGAACCGCGCACGCGCGCTGCTCGTGCTGCAGTCGGCCGGCCTGATCGAGCTCAAGGACGGCGGCAACGCCTTCTCGACCCTCGACGACATCGTCACCGAGAACTCGAAGGTGTCGGTGAAGGAGCTCGAGGCCTCGCTGCTCGCGAACTCGCTGCAGGACTTCGACGCCGCCATCATCAACAACGACTTCATCGCTGACGCCGGCCTCAACGCCGACGACGCGATCGCGCAGGACGACCCGAGCGACCCCGCCGCCCTCGCCTACGCGAACATCTTCGCGTCGCGCGCCGACGACGTCGACAACCCCACGCTCAACAAGCTCGTTGAGATCTACCAGACCAACGAAGACGTGCAGCAGGGCGTGCTCGACAACTCGGGCGGAACCGCCGAGATGCTCACCACCTCGAAGGAAGACCTGCAGACGCAGCTCGACCAGGTCGAGGAAGACATTAAGGCCGAAGGCTAGCCACAGGCTTGCGACCGTGAGCGCGTACCTCTAAATTTCAGGGGTGCGCGCTCACGCGCGTTTCGGCCTGTCGGCCACGGAAAGGACGAAGCATGTCGATGATTCGCTTGCGTGACGTCGTCAAGGAATACCCCGCGGCCTCGCGAAAGGATGCGCCGGTGCGCGCCGTCGACGGCGTCAGCCTCGATATCGAGCGCGGCAGCATTTACGGCGTCATCGGCTACTCGGGCGCCGGTAAGTCGACGCTCGTGCGCCTGATCAACGCCCTCGAGCCGACGAGCTCGGGCTCGATCGAGATCGACGGCGACGAGATCGTCGGGCTCTCCGAGAGCAAGCTGCAGAAGGTGCGCACCGAGATCGGCATGATCTTTCAGCAGTTCAACCTCTTCAACTCGCGCAACGTGGCGGGCAACGTCGCGTTCCCGATGAAAATTGCGGGCATCGAGAAGGAGGCGCGCGACAAGCGCGTCGCCGAGCTGCTCGACTTCGTCGGTCTCGGGGCCCGCGCGAAGGCCTACCCCGACCAACTCTCGGGCGGACAGAAGCAGCGCGTCGGCATCGCCCGTGCCCTGTCGACCTCGCCGAAGATCCTGCTCGCCGACGAGTCGACGAGCGCCCTCGACCCGCAGACCACCTCCGATGTGCTCGATCTGCTCGAGCGCGTGAATCGCGAGCTTGGCATCACCATCGTCGTGATTACTCACGAGATGGACGTCATCAAACGCTTGGCTACCCACGTCGCGGTGATGGAGCACGGCAAGGTCGTCGAGCACGGCGAGCTCTACCGGGTGTTCTCGAACCCGGAGCATGCCGCCACGAAGAACTTTGTTTCGTCGGTCGTGCCGCAGGTGCCCGAGGGGAAGGAGCTCGATGCGATTCGGGCCCGTCACCAGGGCAAGCTCATCACCATCTCGGTGACCGACGAGCGCGCCTCGCAGCACGAGGTGCTTGGGCGGCTGGTGCGCGCGGGCGTCGAGGCCGAGCTGGTGTTCGGCGGGATGCACGAGATCACGGGCCGCCTGTTCGGTCACCTCACCTTCGCCCTGCACGGCACGGATGCGCAGATCGCCGCGGCGATCGCGGGCGTACGCGAACTCGCCGAGGTGACGGAGATTCCCGACGCCCCGGCCTCGAACGAACGGGTGGGTGAGTAGACATGCTGCATCAAGATGCCGACTTCGATCGCCTCATTGAGCTATTGCCGGATCTGCCGGAGCAGCTCGCGCTCACGCTTTTCCTCGTTGCCGTCGCGATGGTCGTCGGTGGCATTTTTGGCCTGATCATCGGCGTGTTCCTCTACGCGACGCGACCGGGTAACATCCTCGCCCAGCGGACCGTGTTCAACGTGCTGAATCTGCTCGTGAACTTCTTCCGGCCCATCCCCTTCATCATCTTGCTCGCGGCGCTGCAGCCGCTCGCTCGCCTCACCATTGGTGTCGGCATCGGTGAGCCGATGGCGATGTTTGCGATGGCCTTCGCCGCGACCTTCGGCATCGCCCGACTCGTCGAGCAGAGCCTCGTGACGGTGCCACCGGGCGTCGTCGAGGCCGCGCGCGCCTCCGGTGCGAGCCGCATGCGCACGCTACTCACGGTCGTGATTCCCGAGGGCCTCGGTCCGATGATTCTCGGCTACACCTTCGCCTTCGTCGCCGTGATCGATATGTCAGCGATGGCCGGCGTCGTCGGCGGTAGCGGTCTCGGTAACTTCGCACTGCAGTACGGCTATCGTCAGTTCAACCCGCTCGTGACGTGGGCAGCGGTGATCGTCATCGTGATTGTCGTGCAGATCGTCCAGATGCTCGGCAACTGGCTCGCCCGCCGCGTCATGCGCCGTTAGTGACCTACTCGGAAGGAGCGATATGACTTCGCAACCCACCATCACCCTGAACAACGGCATCGAAATGCCAGCCCTCGGTTTCGGCGTGTTCCGCTCGAAGCCGGAGGAGACGCAGGAGGCCGTCGAGACGGCGCTGCGCACCGGCTACCGCCTGCTCGACACCGCCGCGATCTACGGCAACGAGCGCGAGGTCGGCGCGGGTCTCGCGGCCGCGGGCCTGCCCCGCGACCACGTCTTCGTCACGACGAAGCTCTGGATCAGCGACTACGAGGATGCCCAGACCGCTTTCGACGCGAGCCTGCGCCGCCTCGGCACCGACTACGTCGACCTCTATCTGCTGCACTGGCCCGGGCCCGACGAGTTCGACCGCGCCATCAAGGCCTGGCAGACCCTCGAGGGCATCCTCGAGTCGGGTCGAGCCCGCGCCATCGGTGTCTGCAACTTCAACGGAGAGCTGCTCGACCGCCTCGGCGAGCACGCCCAGGTGACGCCGGCCCTGAACCAGGTCGAGCTGCACCCCTACTTCTCGCAGCCCGAGGTGCGTCAGTACGACGCGCAGCACGGCATCGTCACGCAGGCCTGGTCGCCGCTCGGTGGGGCCGACCGCTACGGCGAGAAGAACTCGACCGGTCGCGACATCTTCACCGACCCCGCCATCACCGCGGCCGCCGAGGCCCACGGCAAGACGGCGGCGCAGGTCGTGCTTCGCTGGCACCTGCAGGTCGGCAACGCCGCGATTCCGAAGTCGGTGACCGCGAGCCGCATTGTCGAGAACTTCAACGTGTTCGACTTCGAGCTCTCCGCCGACGAGGTTGAGTCGATCAACGCCCTCGACACCGGCGAGCGCGGCGGCGCCGACCCGGCCACGTTCGACACGACGACGGTCACGGCGACGATCGACAACTCGTAGCTCGGGCTTAGCGGCCCAAGGTCGAGGCTCGATACTCGACCGAAATAGGCAGGGGGACGCTGGCGCCATCACGGGGCCGGCGTCCCCCTACTAGTTCGACGAGCAGGTTGACGCACTCGGAGCCCGAGAACCACACGAACGAAGCAGCTAACTGATGCACATCCACGAACTGCGGTTGCTTGCGACCGAACCATTCGCCCGCGGCGAGGAGTATGGCCGCGCGCTCGCCGAACAGATTCGTGCGAACACGGCTCGATACCTGTGGGCATTCGGCGAGCTTGGCGTCGACGCCGAGACGGTGACCCGCGTCGCTCAGGAGTCGTTTGAGGCACTCGACGCATGGGCGCCGACGCAGGCCGACGAACTGCGCGGCCTTGCCGCCGGCTCGGGCGCGAGCCTCACCGATCTCGCGGCGCTGACGGCACGCACCGAAGTGCTCGCGTACGCGCCGAACGACGCGCTCGAATGCTCGACCCTCGTGCGGCTCGCAGCGACCGGCCCGTCGGGAGTGCAGACGTGGGACTGGCATGCCGAGCTGGTGCCCGACACGGTGCTGCTCTCGGCAACGGTGAACGACCGACAGGTACGCACCTTCACCGAGACGGGGATGCTCGGCAAGATCGGCGCGGCGGGGAACCTCGCGCTGTTCTTCAACATCCTCAGCCACGAGTCGGATGCCCGCGGAAGAGGCGTGCCGGTGCACGCGGTCGCCCGGCGCATCCTCGAGGAGGCCGACACCGTCGAGCAGGCCCTCGCCATCGCCGAGAGCGCGCCGCTCAGCGCCTCGACCGTGCTGACGGTGCTCGAGGCGCCGAGCGCGGCGAAGGCCGAGGGAGACGCCGCGAGCATCGAGCTCTCACCCGCCGGCGTCGCGCTCGTGCGGGGCGAGGGCGGGCTGCTCGCCCACACGAATCACTTCCTCCACCCGGCCCTCGCCGCCGGCGACGCGGCCTCCACGCAGTCAACGACGGATGTTCGACTCGCCCACCTGCGTTCCGTCGCCCCGGGCGTCGCGGCCGCGCGCGACGCCGCCGAACTCGCCCGCGCGATGTGCGGCGACGCGGGAGCCGCCGCGCCAGTGTGCATGCGCCCGGCCGACTCCCCGCACCTCGCCGACCGCTGGGAAACCCTGATCACGATCGCCATGGTGCCGGGAACCGGCGAGCTGCACTGGCAGACGGGGCTGCCTGCGGGGGTGACGGAGGGCACGTTGCGGGTGTTCGGTGGGTAGGTCGACTATCCAAAAAACGAATCCCGCCGCAAACCGCCTCCGCGGCAAATAGCTTGAGAGCACGTCGACCCGCGCACCGCAGCGCGGCCGACACCGCACACGTTCTCAAGGGAGTGAACTCATGTCGCACATCGCAATCGTCGGCGCCGGGGTGGCCGGCCTGCACCCCGGGCTGCACCTGCTGCAGCAGGGCAAAGAGGTGACGATCTTCACGAATCGCACAGCGCAGGACGTCTTTGACGGCCGCATCATGAACAGCGTCTCGCACATGCACGTGACGCAGGCGATCGAGAATCAGCTCGGCATCGGCGACTGGCCCGACGTGGACGGCTACTACTACCGCCACTATCACTACAACGGTTGGGGCGAAGACCGCGAGTTCTACGGCGACTTCACGATGCCCTCGCGCGTCATCGACTACCGGATCTACCTGCCCCGCCTCATGCGCGAGTTCGAGAAGCGTGGGGGAGAGCTCATTATCCGCGAGCTCGACCGCCCCGACATCGAAGCCCTGACCGAGCAGTACGACCTCGTCGTCGTCTCGACTGGCAAGGGCGAGATCGGCGCCATGTTCCCGAAGCGCGAAGACAAGTCGCCGTTCGGCAAGCCTCAGCGCCATCTCACGCTGAGCCTGTGGCGTGGCGTGCGCGAGCTCGATCCGGCTGGCGTCGCGGTCAACATCGTCCCTGGCGTCGGCGAGCTCCTCGTCATTCCGATCTGGAGCCACGCGGGTCGCGTGAGCGCGCTACTTTTTGAGAGCGTGCCGGGTGGCCCGCAAGACGTGCTCAACTCAAAGAAGCAGCACGAAGACCCGGAGGGGTTCCGCGAGCGCATCCTCGACGTGCTCGAGACCCACTACCCGCCCGTCTTCGACCGGGTCGACCACGACAAGTTCGAGCTCACAAGCGACAAGGATGTGCTGCAAGGCGCGTTCGCGCCGTCGCTGCGCGAGGACTACATTCAGCTCCCGAACGGTAAGTTCCTCCTCGCCCTCGGCGACGTGCACCTCACCGTCGACCCGGTCACCGCGCAGGGCGGCAACGCCGCGGCCAACTCGGCAAAGGACACGGCGGCGGTGTTCGCCGAAGACGACGTCTACGACGAGCATTTCCTACGCAAGGTGGCGCGCCGTCGTGCCGAGCGCGTCGAAGGCGTGAACGACTGGGTGAACATGATGATCGCGACTCCCGGCCACGAGCGCATCGGCCAGTTTTTTACGGCGATGGCCCACGACAAGGCGCTCGCCGACGAGTTCACCGAAAACTTCAACTACCCGACCCGACAGCTTGATCTGCTTTCGTCGCAGGAGCGAGTGAATGCTCGCACTGCAGCGATCCTGCAAGCCGCGTCCCAGCCCGCGTAAAGGACACCATCATGTACAAGCTTCTCGTGCTCTATCCCGAACCCGCCGACCGGGCCGGGTTTATTCAGTACTACGAGTCAACCCACCTACCGCTCGCCCGCAAGCTGCCTGGCCTCCGTTCGTGGCGTTACACGACCGAGGTTGCACCCCAGGCAGACGGTAGCGCCGCCCCCTACTTCGCGCTGTTCGAGGCCGAGTTCGATGACGTTGACGCGTTCCGGGCCGCCATGTCGTCGCCCGAGGGTCGCGCCGTCGGCGCTGACGTGCCGAACTACGCCACGGGAGGCGCGGTCGTGCTTGATTATTCCGCGAGCGAGGGGGAAGTCTCATGACCGCGACCGACCCGATCCGCGAATTCAAGCGCGCGATGTCGAACCTCACATCGGCGGTGAACATCATCTCGACCGACGGTCCGGCCGGCAAGCTTGGCCTCACGGTGAGTGCAGTATGTCGAGGCTCGGATGACCCCGCCACGGTCATCGTCTGCATCAATCGAACGAGCCGCGCTCGCGATGCGTTCGTCGACAACGGGCGCCTCGCAGTCAACGTGCTGACCGGCAACCAGGAGTTGCTCGCGATGCACTTCGCGGGCCTGACGAGCGCATCCATGGACGAGCGTTTGACCTGGGATATCTGGAGCGAGCTCGACGGCCTGCCAACCCTGCGCGACGCTCGCGTCGCGATCGCCGGCACCATCGTGGATCGCGTCGAGCACGGCACTCACTCGGTGCTGTTCGTCGCCGTCGACGAGCTCCGCACGCGTTCGGGCAGCGGTGGCCTCGTATACGATTCACGCAACTTTCACCAGGTCGGTGCGAGCGCGTTCTAGAGGAGGTCGCAGATGACCGGGTCGACCTCGCTGCCGCTCGAGGTGCGCAATACCGCATCAGACGTCGATCACGCCCGGGCGATCGGCGAACAGATTTGGTACCCGCACACCCTCACGCCGCTGCGTGGCGGGCAGCAGTTCACGATGAACTACAAGTCGATGCTACTGCCCGGCACCACGGTGGGCACGCTGCGCTACTCGACTGGAATCGTGATCGAGACACGGGCCGAGCACCAGAACGACTATCAGGTCAACGCGTCACTGCTCGGTAACCTTCGCATCGCCGTTGGCGGTGACGACCGGGTGCCGGTCACCTCGGCGCGGGCACAGGTGAACGGCCTGCATGTGCCCGTCGCGATTCACGGGTGGGATCGACCGAGCGTCATGCTCGGAGTGAAGATGCGTCGCGACATCGTTGAGCGCGCCGTGGTGCGGTACTGGGGCGACGTGCCCTTCGACCCCGAGGGCGTGCCAACCTCGCTCGACGTTGGTGATGGTCCGGGCCGCAGATGGCTCGAATTCGTGCGCGGCGTAATGCGCCTTCCGACGACGGGGCACGAGGTGGATGCTGGGCTCGCCCGATACTATTCCGAGCGCACGATCGGGGGGTTTATCGCGCTCATGGTGCGCGACACCTGCGACGACGCCGAGTCGCGATTCCCCATCCCCGCCGATATCGTCGACCAAGCGCGCGAGGCTATCGCTTCGATGGTTGGCGCGCCCCTCTCGCTCGACGCGCTCGCGGCCATCACTGGTGTGACAGGCCGGGCGTTGCAGCTCGCGTTTCGGCGCCGCCTCGGTGTCACTCCGCTCGAGTACCAGCGCATCGATCGGATGCACCGGGTGCGTCGTGAACTCGAGGCGGGATCGAGCGCCACGGTACGTGACGTCGCCATCGCGAACGGCTTCGTGCATCTTGGGAGGTTTGCGCAGCGGTACCGGGAAATCTTTGCCGAGGCGCCCTCTGAGACTCTCGCGCGGGCCGCCCGCACTTAGTCGACGAAGGCGTCGGGGTGCAGTTCGACCTCGTCGGTGCCGGGCGAGTACTGCGAGAAGTCGGTAACGCCAGCGGCCTCGAGCACGTCCTCGCAAAGTAGCGCCTGGCCAGCCACCGTGTCGCCGGGTGCCGTGAGCACCGCGTGCGCCGCGTCTGAGTAGAGCTCGACGGTTCGCGAGCGGCGGTAGACCTCTTCGCCGCCGAGAATGTTCAGCACCGCGGCGGTCTGAATCGTCGTGCGCGGCCACAGGGCGGTGGCGGGGATGTGCGTCTCGGCGCCGATGCCGAGCGTCGCGAGGGTCATGCCGTACTTCGCGAGCATGTAGGCGGGGTAGGCGCCGAGCCACTTCTCGGAGAGATTGAGGGGCGGCGACAGGGTGAGGATGCGCGGGTCCTCGGAGGTGCGCAGATACTGCAGCGCGGTGCGCGTGAACAGGAACGTGCCGCGCGTGTTGATGTCGTGCATGAGGTCGAAGCGCTTCATGTCGATTTGTGCCGAACCACCAAGATTGATCGCCGAGGCGTTGTTCACAACGATGTCGATGCCACCGAATTCCGCGACGGTCGCGCTCACCGCATCCTGCACCGACGCCTCGTCGCGCACGTCGCCGACGATGGCGAGGGCCTTCGCCCCGGCCTCGGCGCCGGACGCGCGAATCTCGTCGGCGGCCGTGTGCACGGTGCCCTCGAGCTTCGGATGCGCCTGGTCGGTCTTCGCGATGATGGCAACGTTCGCGCCGTCCTGGGCGGCGCGCTTCGCGATCGCGAGGCCGATGCCGCGGCTGCCGCCGGACATGAGGATGGTTTTGCCTGCGAGGGTCGTCGTCGTGGTCATTGCGTCTTTGCCTCCATGAACTCGTGCTCGTCGGTGAGCTGCTGCGGGGAGTCTAACTTTGCGTGCGAGTTCGAGTCTTGCACCCTGTAGAGTCCCTCAGGTCGTGGTTGCTGCGCGCCACGTAAACTTGCAAGTTGTACCGCAGAGGGCTGCGGGTGCCATGTTCGCGTCGAAAGGAGTCCAGGTGCGATTCCGAGTCGGCGCATACGGCGTGATTGTGCGTGACGGGCAGATTCTGCTCGCCCACTGGAATTCTCGCGGTCGTTCGGGCTGGACGCTGCCCGGCGGAGGCATCGAAGCGGGTGAGGATCCGCACGACGCCGCGGTGCGCGAGATCTGGGAGGAAACGGGCTACCACGCCTCGATCGACCAGCTGCTCGGCGTCGACTCGATCATCGTCAACGGCCGCAACAAGCGCCGCAAGGGACGCCCGACCGAGACGCCGCTGCAGAACGTGCGCATCGTCTACCTCGCGACCGTCATCGGCGGCGAGCTGCGCGCCGAAGAGAACGGCACGACTGACGAGGCCCGCTGGTTCGACCTGCGCGAGGTGAAGTCGCTGCAGACGGTGTCGCTCGTGCGCGTCGCGATGCGGCTTTATCACGAGCGCCCCCGCAACGGGCACCTCGAGGGCCTCGGCGGTCCGAAGCGCAAGGCGGCGACGCCGATCGAGGTCGACGACGACGCGGTCGAGCAGTCCGAAGAAGACTAGGCCTCAACAGCAACGCGGCCGCCCACTGTGAAGTGGGCGGCCGCGTTGCTGTGTTGAGCGACTAGTCGTTCGAGACCGTCTTCACGGGAGCGTCGAGCTCCTCGTCGGCGATCCAGAGGTCGTCGTCAGCGCGGAAGGTCTGCCAAAGCGCGTAGCCCACCGCGGCAACGGCGGCGACGCCGGCGCCGATGAGGAACCAGCCGCCAACACCGGGGCCCGACTTCGCATCCTTCTTCGCCTGCTTCTCGAGCTTCTTCTGTTCCTTGGCCACGCGTGCCTGCACCTTTTCGACGTTGGCCGCGGCGTTCTTGCCGAAGTCCTGGGCCTTCGCCTGCACGGTCTGCAGGGTCTGGTTGTTGTCGACGAACTCGCGCACGGCGCCCGTCACGTTGCCGCCCACCTGGGCGACGGCGGGGAGCACGCGGTGTTGGAACTGCTCGTTCGCACCCGACAGTGCCTGGCGGCCCTGCTTCACGCCGCGGTCAAATGCCGGGCGGAGGTCCTTGTCGACCTTCTTGCGAATGACGGGAGCGATCTCTTTGTCGGCATAGACGCGGGCTTCGTCACCCGCGCGACCAGCCAGGTCGCGCACCTTGGCAAATACTGCCTGCTGCTCCGACCAGAGGCGGTCGGCGTCCTTACGCAGTCGGTTGACCTTGCGCTTGTTCTTGCGAGAAAGTGCCATTTTTATCCTCCGGCGTTCACGATTACGCGTTCGCACGCATCCTGTGCGTTCCTACGTATCTTGTCATGCGTTGGTCGCTGTTTCCTGAGTCGGCCCGACCACACACCCAGGCCAAAGGCCGCTATGAAAAGATGAACGCATGACGAACGCAACCGCAGTCATGACGCTGCACACCACCCTCGGCGACATCAAGCTGAACCTCTTCGGCAACCACGCGCCGAACACGGTCAAGATCATCACCTCACTCGCCACCGGCGAGCTCGAGTGGACCGACCCGGTCACCGGCGAAACCAAGGAAGAGCCCTTCTACGACGGCGTGGCCTTCCACCGCATCATCAAGCAGTTCATGCTGCAGGGCGGCGACCGCACCGGCACCGGCAGCGGCGGCCCCGGCTTCAACTTCGACGACGAGATTCACCCCGAGCTCGACTTCACGAAGCCCTACATCCTCGCCATGGCGAACGCCGGCAAGATCGCGGGCCGCGGCACGAACGGCTCGCAGTTCTTTATCACCACGGTGCCCACCACCTGGCTACAGGGCAAGCACACCATCTTCGGTGAGGTCGCCGACGATGCCTCGAAGCAGGTTGTCGACGCCATCGAGGCCGTGCAGACCGACGGCCGCGACAAGCCGCTCGAAGATGTCGTGATCAACTCGGTCGACATCGAGAGCCTCTAGGCTCCCGAGTCGCCTCCCTCCCCAGGCATTTCATGACCTCAACGCCGGCCGGCGCACCTGAATCCGGCTCCGACAACTGCTGCTACCGCCATCCCGATCGGCAGAGCTTCGTGCTCTGTCAGCGATGTGGCCGCACGATTTGCCCGGAATGCCAGACTCAGGCGCCGGTCGGCGTCATTTGTCCCGAGTGCCTCGCCGAGCAGCATGGTCGCGTGCGCGAACAGCAGCGGATGCACTCGAAGCAGCGGGTGCGAGCGGCCGGCGGCCGCTTCGGCCAGCTCCGCAGCCGCCTCATTGGCAGCGGCAGCCCTGTCACATACACGCTCATGGGCCTCATCGTCGTGGTCGGCGTGTTGCAGTGGCTGACGCGCCAGTTCGGCACCGACTTCATTGACACATACGGCTCGTACTCGCCGCAGTTCACCGACGCGCGGCACTACTACCCGAACGGCCAGCTCGCCTTCGAGCCCTGGCGGATGCTCACCTCGGCATTCCTGCACGGCTCGTTCCTCCACCTCGCGATGAACACGCTGACGCTGTGGATCTTCGGCCGCGCCCTCGAGCCGCTTATCGGCTCGCTGCGGTTCGCGACGCTGTATGTGGTGTCCGCCCTCGGCGGCTCGCTCGCCGTTGCACTGCTGGCCCCGAGCAGCTGGGTGATTGGCGCATCCGGTGCCGTCTTCGGCCTGTTTGCGGCGTGGTTCCTCGTGCTGCGCAAGACGGGCCAGGACGTCACGTCGATGCTCGTGCTCATCGGCATCAACGTCGCGATCTCGTTCATTAACCCGGGCATCTCTTGGCAGGCGCACGTCGGCGGGCTCGTGGTTGGCCTCATCTGCGGCTCGCTCACGCTGCTCGACATCGATCGCGGCCGGAAGAAACCCGGCAAGATTAAGAACGGTCGGCGCCAATGGCCGACGCTCGGCCTCTGGTTGCAGCTCGTCGTGGGCGTGCTCTGCCTCGCGATTCCGCCGCTCGTCGGCATGCTGCTCTAGCGACTTATCCCCAGATCAATCCACATCTTGGGGATAACTACAGTCATGTAGTTACAACCGTGTAATTCTCCACACCGGTGCATAAGCTGTGGATAACTTCACAGGTATGGATGCGCCCGGGCAGCTATTTCCAGTTCGACATCATCAAGAAGCCCACAAGCGCGATGCCGAAGCCGATGAGAATGTTCCAGTCGCCGAGCGCGCCGACGGGGGCGCGGCCCGAAGACATGTAGTACACGAGGATCCAGATAAAGCCGAGCAGTAGGAAGCCGAACATGATCGGCTTGAACCAGACGGGGTTGCCCTCGGCGGCACGGCTCTGGGCCGCGGCGGCGGTGCGCTCCTGCTCCTTCGTGAGTGGCTTGCCGTCGGTGGGCTTCTTCTTGGCGGAACCTTTCGGCTCGTACTTCTTGCCGCGGGCCTCGGCCGCGATCTGCTTCGAGCGCTCGATGCGCTCGCGCTCGGCGCGCTTCTTGCGCTTCTCTTCGGCGCGCAGCTCGTCCTTCGTCAGCGGCTTCTTCGCGGCCTTCTTGCGCTTGGTCGCACCCGCCGCCGTTGCAGCGTCGTCGTCGTCTTCGTCGTCGTCTTCAGCTTCGTCGTCCTCAGGCTCATCTGCCTCGTCGCTGCCAGCGTCGTCGTCGACCTCGTCCTCGAGGTCTTCGTCGTGAACCTCGATGATGTCGTCGGTCAGCTCGTCGTCGTGACCGGCCTTGGGAGTCTCGTTGGGCATGATGGCATTCTAGCCGTCTAGAATTGCGCGCATGACTTCGCCCGCCCCTGACGCCACGAGACGTTCACGCAAGGAGCAGCGGCGAAAGCGAGCGCAGCGCATCACCGTCACCGGAGTGCTTGGTGAGCTCTTGCTCACGGCCGGCCTCGGCACGCTCGCGTTCATGGGCTGGAAGTACTGGCTCAACGACGTCATTCAGGGCAACGAGCAGAACTCGGCCGGTAGCGAGCTCAGCCAGGAGTTCGAGAAGAACTACACCGACGCGCCGGCGCCCGACGACGACCAGGGTATTCCGGTGCGCACCACGCCGACCGACTCCGCCGAGCCGTTCGCGGTGCTCTACGTGCCGGCCTTCGGTGCCGACTACTCGCGCACGGTCGCGACCGACATCACGCAGTACGGTGTGCTCGACCACTACGTCGGGTACTACATGAACTCGGATGCGCCGGGCGCGATTGGCACCTTCGCCGTCGCCGGTCATCGGCTCGCCTACGGCGCCCCGATGCAGAACATCCCGAACCTGCAGGTCGGCGACCACGCCTATGTCGAGACGGTCGACGGCTGGTACGAGTACGAGTACCGCTCGGGAGAGTACGTCGACCCGTACGAGGTCTCGATCCTGTCGGATGTGCCGCGCTACCCCGACGAGCAGGGCGACGACCGCATCCTGCTCATGATGACCTGCAACCCGATCTACTCGGTCGCGGAGCGCGTCGTCTCGTACTCGGTGTTCGTCGAATTCACGCCGCGCGCCGACGGTGCGCCCGACGAGATCGCCGACGTCGTGAACGAGCGAAACCAGAACGACGGCCAAGACACCGGCCGCGAATAGGAGACGGAATTGTACGGAGCGCTCTGGCGAGCATTTCCCGGCCCGTGGCCGGTGAAACTGCTGTTCATGCTGGTCGTTATCGCCGCGGTGCTCGCGGCGTGCGTGCTGTGGCTGTTCCCGTGGATCGACCAGACCTTCCTGACGCCGCAGGACGTCACGGTCGGCCTCGGGGCGCTAACCGGCAGTTAACGGCGACCTAGCGGTTGCCGATGCCGTTATTGTCGTTTCCGTTATTGCCGTTCCCGTTGTTGCCACTGTCGTCGGTCGTGTCACCCGAGTCCCCGGTGTCGCCGCTGTCGTCGCTCGGTTCGGGTTCGGGCGCAGGGGCGCTTCCGGTGCAGTAGCTGAGGCTGACTTCGCTGCCCTGGGCGACGGGGCCCGGAGCTACCGACATGTTCACGACGGGGCTGCCGTCCTGCGCCTCGCAGGTCGGGAGTTCCTGGCGCACCGGGGTGAGGCCGAGGTCGGTGAGCTGCGTCTCGGCGTCGGCGAGCGACTGCCCGCGCACGTCGGGCAGGCTCACGTTGCCACTCGAGACGTAGACGTTCACCTTCGAGCCGGGCTCGACCTCGGTGTTCGCGCTCGGTTCGCTGCGGATCACCTGGTCAGCGGGCACGGCGGGGGAGTCTTCGTTAATTATCGTGCCGAGGGTGAGCCCGACATCCTCGAGGGCCGTCTTCGCCTCGGACTCGGACATGCCGTCGAGGGAGGGCACTCCGATGGCGTCGGGGCCGGACGAGATCGTGATGGTGACGGTCGTGTCGAGCGCGACGCTCGAGCCCTCGGGCGGCGACTGCGAGATGACCTCGCCCGCGGGCACGTCATCGCTCGCGGCATGCTCCACCCGGGCGGTGAGTCCCACGTCTTCGATCGAGGCGGTGGCCTCCTCCTCGGTCATGCCGACGACGTTCGGCACGGATGCGCTCGTCTCGGGCAGCGTCATGGGCTGCAGCAGCAGCACCCAGAGCAGCACGCCGATGAGGACGGCCGCCACGAGGGTGACGGCGCCCCAGATCCACATGGCCGGGGGACGGCGCTGCACCTGCGGGGCGCGGTCGTCGTCCTCGTTCATCGAGTTGAGGGCCGACTCGGTCGCGTCGATCGCGGTCGGGCCGGCACCGAACAGCTGCGTGGTGGCCGACTCTTCGGCGGCCGAGCGCGTGTACGCGGGGGCGATGCCCTTGAACGCGTTCTGCAGGTCGGTGCGGAACTCGGCGGCGGTCTGGTAGCGGTCGTCGGCGCGCTTCGCGAGCGCCTTGGTGACCACCGCATCCAGCGCCGGGGTCACGCGCGAGCTTAGCTCGCTCGCGCGGCGAGGCGGCTCGGTGACGTGCTGGTAGGCGACGGCCACAGCCGAATCGCCCTGAAAGGGCACGCGTCCCGTGAGCATCTCGTAGAGCACGATGCCGGCCGAGTAGAGGTCGCTGCGACCGTCGACGGTCTCGCCGCGAGCCTGCTCGGGCGAAAAGTAGGATGCGGTGCCGAGAATCGCGGTCGTCTGCGCGATCGTTCCCGCGGTGTCGGAGATGGCCCGGGCGATACCGAAGTCGGTGACCTTGACCTCGTCGGCCGTCGTGACCATGACGTTCGCCGGCTTGATGTCGCGATGCACGACGCCGGCGCGGTGGGAGTACTCGAGCGATGTGAGCAGCCCCGACATGTACTTCTCGACCTTTTCGTCGCTGAGGGGCTCCTCGGCCATGATGTCGCCGAGCTGCTTGCCGTCGATGTACTCCATGACGATGTACGGCACGACGATCTCGAAGCCGTCGGTGCGCACGAAGGTGTCCTCGCCCGCGTCGAACACGCGCACGATGGTCGGGTGCGTCATGCGCGCCGCGGCCTGCGCCTCCTGGCGAAAGCGGCTCCGGAACGAGGATTCGCCCGCGAGGTTCGTGTGGAGGAGTTTGACCGCGACGTGCCGACCGAGGCGTTCATCAGTCGCTGCGTAGACCTCGGCCATTCCGCCGCGGCCAATGCGCCGTCCGATCTGGTAGCGGCCAGCGAGAGTGCGTTCTCCCTGGATCACTTGCTGAACTCCTCAGTATTGGTGGCACCGGGTTTCCGGTGGAACGGCTGCCGCCGATCACTACAGACTGCCCAGTGTATCGACCGCGCGCATCCGCTGGTGGTTCGCAGCGCGGCCGGGGCGTTATTCGCCGCCGTTGGTATTGGCTTCGGCGTCGTTCTCGTTTCCGGTACCGGGCGTCGGGTTGGTGGTCGGCAGCTGCTGCTGCGAGTCATCTTCCTGGTCGAGGTCGAGCGACGTCTCGGGCGAGGTCGGCACGTCCGACGACGAGCACTCGGGCTGGTACGTGGCCGTGACCGACGTCGCTCCGCTCGGGATGGTCGTGGTCATCGAGGTCGACGAGGCGCCTTGCGTGTACGGCGTGGTGCCGCCGTCACCGCCGGTCCAGGTGAGGGTCACGGTGTAGCCCGAGACCGACTGGCCGGGAGGGCATTGACCGTCGAACGAGCTCCACTCGACGACGAGGTCGGTGCCGTTCTGCGTGAGGGTGGGGCCGTTCGAGGGGCCGCTGTCGACCGCCGCGACGTCGGTGTAGACCGTGACCTGCACTTCGTCGCCGACGGTGAGGTTGCCGGTCGGGTTAACGCTGATGACGGTGTCGACATCGCTCTGGCTCTGGGCAGACTGACCGTCGACCTTCACAGGGTTGAGGCCGAGGCTGGTCAGTTCGGCGGCTGCGTCGTCATAGCTCATACCGACGAACTGGCTCGACGAGATCGAGACTGTCTCGGCCTCGGCCTGGGTTTCGGTCGGAGTCGGCTCTGGCGTCTCACTCTGCGTCGCCGTGGACGTCGGCGTGGTCTCGTCGCCGTTGTTCTGCAGCAGCGCGAAGCCGAGCAGGCCGAGCGCGAGGGCGAGCAGCACGAGGGCGGCGATGAGGATCCAACGCCAGTTGCCCGGCTTCTTCTCCTTCTCCTCCTTGTTCTCGTCCTCATCAGAATCGGTCGTCGCGACCTGCGAGCCCTGAGCGTTCTGGCCCATGAGCTCGTCGAAAGGGCTGTACTGCTGCGTCGACTGTTGCGGCGCGCCAAGCACCGTCGTCGACTGCTGGTCGTTGCCGAGCAGCTGGGTCTGGTCGAGCGGCGCGGTCGCGGTGCCGACGCCGAGCACGGCGGGAACGGCCTGGGCTGCGCGCTGCACGTCGCCGTCGCGGAGCGCGGCTGAGGCACGCGCGAATGCGGCCGCCGACTCGGGGCGATCCTTCGGATCCTTTGAGATCGCCGAGATGACGAGGTTGCGCACCGGCTCGGGCACCGTCACCGGCAGGGGCGGCGGCGCGTCGTTGATGTGCGACATCGCGATCGCGACCTGCGATTCACCCGTGAACGGGCGGCGGCCGGCGAGCGACTCGTACGCGACGATGCCGAGCGAGTAGATGTCGGTCGACGGCGTCGCCGCGTGGCCGGAGGCCTGCTCTGGCGAGAGGTACTGCACCGTGCCCATGACCTGGCCGGTCGCGGTGAGCGGCACCTGGTCGGCGATGCGCGCGATGCCGAAGTCGGTGATCTTCACGCGGTGGTCAGGCGTGATGAGCAGGTTGCCGGGCTTGATGTCGCGGTGCACGAGGCCGGCGCGGTGCGCGGCACCCAGGGCGGCCGCGGTCTGCGAGACGATGTCCATCACCTGGTCGGGCGGCAGCACGCGCTCCCGCTCGAGGATCGTCGAGAGCGCCTCGCCGGGCACAAGCTCCATGACGAGGTAGGCCGAGCCGTTCTCCTCGCCGTAGTCGTAGACGTTCGCGATGCCCTCGTGGTTCACGAGCGCAGCGTGCCGCGCCTCGGCGCGGAAGCGCTCGAGGAAGCCGGGGTCGCCCATGTACTCGTCCTTGAGGATCTTGATGGCGACTTGGCGACCGATGACGAGGTCGGTGGCTTCCCACACCTCGCCCATACCGCCGATGGCAATGCGGTTACCGAGTTGGTACCGATTACCGAAGGTGACTCCGTGTGCAGGCCTCATACCCCAAGCACCGCCTTAATCACTGCTGCTCCAATTGATGCCGCCAGTCCGTTTCCGGTCCCGCTTTGTCCCATGCCGCCGCCGTCTTCGAGAACGACCGCGACCGCTACCTGCTGCCCATTCGATTCGGCGAAGCCGGTGAACCAGAGCGAGTAGGCCTCGCCCTCACCGTTCTGCGCCGTACCCGTCTTGCCTGCCACGTCGATGCCGGCGATCGCCGCGTTGGTCGCGGCGCCTTCGCTGACGCTACCCTGCATCATGTCGGTGAGCTTGTCGGCCGTCTCCTGCGAGATCGGCGTGCCGTAGCTGCTCACCTGCGGGCCCTGAATCTCGTCGAGGTTCGGCGTGAGCACGCTGTCGACGACCGTCGGGTTCATGAGCTCGCCGCCGTTCGAGATGGCGGCCGAGACCATGGCCATCTGCAGCGGCGTCGCGCGCACGTTGAACTGGCCGAAGCCGGTGAGTGCGGTCTGCGCGTCGTCGAGGTCGTCGGTCGGGTACTGCGACGGCGTCGATTCCATCGGAATCTCGAAGCTGTCGTTGAAGCCGAACGACTCCGCCATCTCGCGGATCTTCTCGTCGCCGAGCTCGACCGCGAGCTGCGCGAACGGAATGTTGCACGACAGCTCGAGGGCGGTCTTCAGGTTGGTCTTCTCGCCGCTGCCGCACTTGGCGCCGTGCGAGGGGTTGTAGATGACCGAGCTTGAACCGGGCAGCTCCCACTCGGTGGGGTTGTCGAGCTCGGTGTCGGGCTCGACGATGCCCGCCTCGAGGGCCGCCGCCGCGACGACGATCTTGAAGACCGAGCCGGGCGGGTTCAGGTTGCCGGCGATTGCGCGGTTGAAGAGCGGGTTCGAGGGGTCGTTGAGCAGCTCGTTATAGGCGTCGATGACCTCTTGGTCGTCGTGCATCGCGAGCGAGTTCGGGTCATACGTCGGCTTCGAGACCATCGCGAGGATCGCGCCCGTTTCGGGGTCGATCGCGATGACCGCGCCCTGCATGTCGCCGAGCGCATCCCAGGCCGCCTGCTGCGCATCCGGGTCGATCGTTACCTCGACCGCCGCGCCGGCGGGCGAGCTGCCCGTGAACATCGCCTGCAGGCTCGTGAAGAACTGCGAATCGGAGCGGCCCGAGAGCTCGGCGTTCATCGCCGACTCGAGGCCGGTCGCGCCCTGGTTGGCCGAGTAGTAGCCGGTGATCGGCGCGTAGAGGGCGCCGTTCTCGTAGACGCGCTGGTACTTGTACTGCGTGCCGTCGGCCTCCGACTGCACGATCGGCGTGCCGTCGATGAGGATCGGCCCGCGCTGGGTTTCGTAGCTCGCAAGCAGCACGCGCGTGTTGCGGCCGTCGGCGGCGAGCTGCGGGGCCTGGAACACCTGGATGTACGTCGACGAGCCGAAGAGCGCGAGGAACATCGCGAGCAGGAGGATGCCGATGGCGCGAATGTTCTTACTCATGCTGATGCCCCCTCTCGGTTCGGTGTCGGATTACTGGCGTACATCTCGGTGGCGGTCGCGCCCGCCTGGCTGCTGCGGATCGTGTCGCTCAGCCGTAGCAGGATCGCAATGATGATCCAGTTGGCCACGAGACTCGAACCACCCGCCGCGAGGAAGGGCGCGGTGAGGCCCGTGAGCGGAATCACACGCGTCACACCACCAATAACGATAAACACCTGTAACCCGATGACGAACGAAAGGCCCGTCGCGAGTAGGCGACCGAAGTCGTCGCCGCCGAGGTGGCCGATGCGCAGGCCGCGGGCGACGATGATCAGGTACATCGCGAGAATCGCGAAGAGGCCCGCGAGGCCGAGCTCCTCGCCGAGCGCCGAGATGATGAAGTCGCTCTCGGCGAGCGGCGTGAGGTCGGGGCGGCCCTGGCCGAGGCCGGTGCCGATGATGCCGCCGTTGCCGAGACCGAACAGGCCTTGCACGAGCTGGTAGCTGCCGCCGTCGGCCTGGTAGAGCGCCTCATCGAAGGGGTGCAGCCACGCGTAGATGCGGTTGCCGACGTAGCTTATGTTCATGGCCGCGACCGTGCCGCCGCCGAGGAAGAGCAGCAGGCCGATGATGACCCACGAGATGCGGCCGGTCGAGACGAAGATCATCACGAGGAACAGGCCGAAGTAGAGCAGCGAGGTGCCGAGGTCGCGCTGGAACACGAGCACGCCCATGCAGAAGGCCCAGACGATGAGGATCGGGCCGAGGTCGCGCATCCGCGGCAGGCGCAGGCCGAGGAACTTGCGGCTCACCATCGAGAGCGAGTCGCGCGCAGTCACGAGGTAGCCGGCGAAGAAGATCGCGAGGGTGATCTTCGCGATTTCGCCGGGCTGGAAGTTGAAGGGGCCGACCGAGATCCAGACGCGGGCGTTCGCACCGGTCGCCGCGAGGCCCGGGATGAGCGGCAGCACGAGCAAGATCAGCGATACCGCGCCGAAGAGGTAGGTGTAGCGCTGCAGCACGCGGTGGTTGCGCAGCGCGATGAGCACGGCGATAGCGATCGCGATGGCGAGGCCGGTGTAGACGATCTGCGAGATTGCCTGGGTGCCCGGCTGCTCGGGGTTGTCGGCGAGGTCGAGCCGGTAGATCATCGTGATGCCGAGGCCGTTGATCGTCGTTGCAAGCGGTAACAGGAACGGGTCGGCGCGGGGTGCCCGGAAGCGCAGCACGATGTGCACGCCGAGCGTGAGCACGAGCAGCGCGCCGAACAGTGTGACGACGTGCCAATCGAACGTGCCGTTGACGCCGAGCTGCACCTGCAGCAGCGCGCCGAGCACGATGATGTAGGCCACAACGAGGAAGCCGAGCTCCATGTTGCGCAAGCCCTGGCGTCGTTCGCGGCGGCCGGTGGTCTGGGTCGGTGCGGTCATCGCTACTCACCTCCCGACGTGGCGGATGCGGTTGCGGAGGAGGTCGGGCTTGGCGGAGGCGTGCTCGTCGGAACCGGCGTCGCCTCCTCGTCGGGCTGGGTGGGCGCCGTGCCGTTGGTGAGCCGTTCGACGAGGTCCTGTGCCTCGGCGAGCGTGGCGAAGGCGATCGTGCCGGTAACCTGCGAACGCTGGTAGGGGTTCAGGTCGTCGACCGAGAGGTCGGTTTCGTCGATGACCTCGGAGAGTTCGAACGAGCCGATGTTCGCGTTGACCCCCTGGTAGATCGCGACGTTGCCGTTGTATTCGCCGACGTAGTACCGCGTTTGCGTCCAGCTATACACGAGGGCGCTCGCGCCGACCATGACCGCGATGAGCATCACCACCGCCGCCGACCAGGTGATGCGCCGCATGAGGCGGAAGCGCTTTTCCTCGGCGAGGATGCGGTTGAACATCTCGTCGGTCGGGGCCGCGAACTCTTCGTTCTCGGGCCGGGCCGCGAGCTTGCGCCGCGACTGCAACACGTCGGGCAGCAGTCGCTTGACGCGCTTCGGCGCGTTCGAGGCGTAGCGCATCGGGTTGACGGCGGCGCCGACGACCTTGGGCTTGATGCTCTCAAGCGGCTTCTCGCCGATCTCGAGCACGACGACGGTGACGTTGTCGGGGGCGCCGTTGTCGAGCGCGAGCTGCACGAGGTCGTCGCCCACCTCGCGGGACGATTCGACCTTGCGCGCGAGCACCTCGGCGATCTGGGTTTCGTCGACGTAGCTCGAGAGGCCGTCGGAGCAGAGTAACCAGCGGTCGCCGTCGACGGCCGGAACGACGTAGGTGTCGACGTCGGGCGCCGTCTCGACGTCGCCGAGCACACGCATGAGCACCGAGCGGCGCGGGTGCACGAGCGCCTCTTCGGGCGTGATGCGGCCGGCGTCGACGAGGCGCTGCACGAAGGTGTGGTCGACCGTCACCTGTTTGAGCTCGCCCGAGTGGTAGCGGTAGACGCGCGAGTCGCCGATGTGGCCGATGACCATTTCGTCGCCGATGCGCGTGATGACGTCGGCGGTTGTGCCCATGCCCTTGAGTTCGGAGTGGGTGCGTGCGGCGTCGACGATGAGCTCGTTCGCCTCGTGGAGGAGTGCCGTCAGGCCCTCCTGTGCCTCCGAGACCGAGGTGAACTGCACGTCGTGCTCGGCGAGGAACTTGACCGCGATGGAGGACGCGACGTCACCGCCCGCGTGGCCGCCCATCCCGTCGGCAACGGCGTGAATGTGCTTGCCGACGAGGCCAGAGTCCTGGTTGTTTGACCGGACTCGGCCCACGTGCGACACCGCGCCGGCGCGTACGATCTGCGGCATTAGCGAAGCTCGAAGGTGGTCGTGCCGATTCGCACAACGGTGCCCCGGCGAATTTCTACGGGCTGCGAAACGCGCTCGTCGTTGACGTACGTGCCGTTGGTCGAATCGAGGTCCTGCACCATCCACGTGTCGTTCCACTTGAGCAGGCGCGCGTGGCGGGTCGACGTGTAGTCGTCCTGGATGCGTAGGTCGGCATCGGGGGAGCGTCCGATGAGCAGCGGCTGGTCGCTGAGCTTGATCTCGGTGCCGCGGCGCGGGCCGGAGGTCAGCACGACCTTCTCGAACGAATTCGGGCCCTGCGGTTGGGATTGCTGGGCCTGCTGAGGACGTGACGGCGCAGACTGCTGCTGAGCCGAGGGCGCCGGTGTTGGTGCGGGCGCGGTGGCGGGAACGGGTTGCGGCTGCGGGGCTGTGCCCTGCTGCCGCGACTGCTCCATCGCGCGCTGGTAGTCGCGCGAGCGCGAGCCGAAGAGGTCGCTGCGGAGGGCGTAGATGATCGAGAAGATGAAGATCCACATGATCGCCAGGAAGACCAGGCGCAGCACCAGCAGTGTCAGTTCGCCGCTCATTGCATGCCTCCTGGTCGTTGTAGATAGCCCGTGTCATCGCTCGGCGAGGCCTGCGGCACCACCTGGAAGAAGAGCTGAGTGCGACCGATCTCGATGAGCGAGCCGGTCTCGATTGCCGATTGCGAGACACGTCGGCCATTGAGCTTGGTGCCGTTGGTTGAGCCGAGGTCGCGCACGCCGGCGCGCCGACCATCCCACACCACTTCGGCGTGACGGCGCGATGCCCCGCCGTCGTCGATCGTGATGTCGGCGTCGCTGCCGCGGCCGATGACGTTGCTGCCCTGGTGCAGGGTGTAGCGCTGGCCGTTGACGTCGAGCACCGGGGTCCAGTCGACGCGGCCTTCGACGCTGCGCGACTCGATCTTCAGCTGGCCTTCGCTGAGCGAGTCGTCCTGCAGCAGCTTCACCGAGAGGCCGCCCGCGAACTGGTAGTGCTGTCGGCTCGCGTGCTGCTCAATCTCTTGCACCAGGGTGCCCGTGAGCGAGTCGCCGAGGCCGGCGAGCCGGTCGTAGTCGGCGGGCGAAACGATGACGTGAAAGCGGTTGGGCACAAGGATGCGTTCGCGCGACACGATCGAGGCGCGCGTGTCGCATTCGCGCTTGAGCGCGGCGACGATTTCGACAGGCTGTAGGCCAGATTTGAACGTCTTGGCAAACGCGCCATTGAAGGCGCGCTCCAGCCCCCGTTCAAATTTGTCAAGAATTCCCACACTGTCTCCTACGTACGAGGTCTACCGTTGGCATAGTAGTGGCCGAGTATGAGTTGCGTGTGCCGTCTTCGCCCACTCGCGATGATTGCGCCCGGATTATGGTAGGGTCGTTCCTTGCGCGCGAGTGGCGGAATTGGTAGACGCGCACGGTTCAGGTCCGTGTGCTCGTGAGGGCGTGGGGGTTCAAGTCCCCCCTCGCGCACCAGGTGAAAGTCGCAAGGCATCGTTGATTCGGTGGCTTGCGACTTTCTGGTTTTCCTCCTGGATGCGCGCCCATGCCCCGTTCTCGCCCCGCGCTCGACGACAGCCTGCGTGCCCGTCAGCGGGCTACAAGTTAGGCGCGATGGCATGGGGCCGCTAGAACGGAGCGGGATCGTTGACCGCGTCATAGCCCTGGTCTTCGACTGGTTTGAAGATGGGCCCGACTCGTGCGGGTTCGACCGTCACCCATTCACCGCGCGGGGTGCGCCACCGGACCCAGCCGTTGCCGAGTTGTTCGCACTCCCACGGGCGTTGATGTTTCAGGGTGTGGTGTTTTGGGCAGAGGTGTCCCAGGTTTTCGACGTCGGTTTTGCCGCCCGCGGCCCACGGTTTCGTGTGATCGAGTTCGCTTTGGTGCGCGGGTCTGCGACACCCCGGGAATAGACACACTTGGTCCCTCGCTTGCAGGAACCGTCTCATCGATGGAGTCGGGTTGCGGGAATCGACGGTCAACACGTGCCCGGTGATCGGGTCGGTCAAGATGCGTTGGAAGCACTTCGCCGTGGAGGCCATTCCGCGGGCCTCGGTCATGCTGACTGGCGTCATCCCGTTGATCGTGGCGACGTCGCGCGGTGCGTCCGGGTTGAGGAGATTCATCACCGGGATCACGATGCTCACCATCGCGGTCACGCGCGACCGCCCCTTCGCCTCGTATTCGTGCATGCTCTGCGGCGTGGTGGTGAGGAAGGTCTCGACGAACAGGTCGGCCATCAACTGGCGCACCGTGCGCGGGTCCTCAATGAACTCGGCGTCTTCAGGGGAGAGCTCTTCCCCACGCGACTGTGCCTCGCGGACGCGGCGTCGATGTTCGTCGGCCTCGTTCACATTCTCCTCACGCAGCGCCTTGGCTTGCTGGTTCATGAGGTCGTACATTGCGCGCGCCTGCATGGTCGGGACGTCGGCGGTGATGCGCGACATGCCAAACTCGCGGTCCTCGATCGTGACGTGGCGTGCCTGGTACTCGTGCTCGAACGCCGCCTCAAACTCCTCGGCCCCAAGTTCCGCGGCGAGTTTGCGGGCGAATGCGTCGGTCGCGGCAACGGTCGCACCCTTCGCAAACTCCAACACCTTCGACGCGTACTCGTCCAACCGCGCGTCCGGCACGATCCCCGCATGCCGCAACAGTGCGCGGGCGTGCCGCATCGTCACCGCCGCTTCACGGAGCGGGTCGAGCCACACGACAAAGTCGGTGCCGAGGCGGTGCGCGTCATACGCCCGGTTCAAGAGTGCGGTGTCGGATTCGTTCGTGTGAATCCCGAACTCCGCGACGATCGATCGCAGGTTCAGCCGCAGCAGGTCATCAGGACTCGCCACCGACGAGCGTTCCTGCAACTGTGCGTAGGTGCGGTGCTCCGCGACGGCGTAGGCCTGCGCGAGGCCCATCATCTTCAGGTACGCGCCGGTCTGCTCGAGCTTCGCCCCATTGAGCACCATCTCTTCGATCGCCCCGAGCGCGTCATTCAGTCCGTCGGTTTCCGGTGGAGGGGTGGTGCCGTCTGGCCGGTGCTTCGGTGCACGACGAATCGGCTTATCAGCATCAGAGCCTGGGGGAGGAGTCGTTGCGGTCATCGGGCGTCACCTCCTCGAAGGTGCGGCAATGGGGGAACCGTTGTAGCAAGCATATGCGCATGCACGCCTAAATGCAATAGAAATAATGTTCTATTCAAGTCGGGCCGAATGTTCGAGGTTTCGAGCATTGGCGGGAGGGTTTCCGGCCTGTGTTCACTCTTGCATGAGCCTCCGACATGCCCTCGGCGGTTCAGTTTCGTGGCGGATTGCCGACTGGTTTCACTTCGGACGAGCCT
Source organism: Gulosibacter sediminis (assembly GCF_030011715.1). NCBI lineage: Bacteria > Bacillati > Actinomycetota > Actinomycetes > Micrococcales > Microbacteriaceae > Gulosibacter > Gulosibacter sediminis. The sequence goes on from NZ_JASCYH010000012.1 coordinate 43,832, forward strand.
CCGGCATCACGGCATCACGGCTTCACGGCTTCACGGCTTCACGGCTTCGTGCTCGTGCTCGCGCCGGTGCCCGTGCTCTTGGCTATGTCGCTGTCGCTGTCGCTGCCCTTGCTCGTGCCCTTGGTCCTGTCTCTACTTCCGTCCATCCTCTGTCTCTGTCTCTATCTCTGTCTCTGTCTCTGTGCTGGCCCTGCCCTGCCCCTGCCCTTGCCCTTGCCGTCACTGCCCTGCCACTACCCCCGCTCATCCGCAGCCCTGCCCTGCCACTGTCCCTGCTCATCCCCGGCCCTGCCCTACTCATCCCTTGTCCTTGTCCATTTCTTGCCGCTCGGCTGTCCCTGTCGCCACCTTGGGGCCTGCCCCAGGCGCCAAGCCCCGACTCCCCGCGTTCCTGGCGCGCGCCCGACTGTCCGACCGGCACCACCGCATCCAACCAATTGCCCGTAAAGTCTTACTGTTATACAGTTACTCAGAATTCGATAGGATCCTCGATACGCGCAAGTACCGGGGCGACACATAGGAGTAGGAATGGCTCAGATCAGCCCCATCGTGAAGCAGGCCACCCCCGTGGTCGTAGAGAAGGCCGAGGGCAACTGGATCGTCGGCACCGACGGCGTGCGCTACCTCGACTTCACTTCCGGTATCGGCGTGACCTCGACCGGCCACTGCCACCCGCGCGTCGTCGCGGCCGCCCGCGAGCAGGTCGGCAAAGTCATCCACGCGCAGGCCACGACCGTGATGCACAAGCCGCTGCTCGAGCTCACCGAAAAGCTCAGCGATTACCTGCCCGAGAACCTCGACTCCGTCTTCTACGCGAACTCCGGCGCCGAGGCCGTCGAGGGCGCGTTGCGCCTCGCCCGCCAGGCGACGAACCGCCCCAACATCATCGCCTTTCAGGGCGGCTTCCACGGCCGCACCTCGGGCGCCTCGAGCATCACGACCGCGGGCACGAAGTTCCGCAGCAGCACCGTGCCGCTGATGGGCGGCGTCGTGATCGCGCCGTTCCCCTACGCCTACCGTCTCGGCATGAGCGAGGCGGATGCGGTGCGCTTCGCCCTGCGCGAGCTCGACTACCTCTTCGCCACCACCACGAGCCCGAGCGAGGTGGCCGCCTTCATAATCGAGCCCGTGCTCGGCGATGGCGGCTACATTCCGGTGCCCGTCGAGTTCCTGCGCGGCATCGAGCAGCGCGCCCGCGAGCACGGCATCGTGCTCATCGTCGACGAGATTCAGTCGGGCGTCGGCCGCACCGGCGCCTTCTGGGCGCACACGCGCTCGGGCATCTCGCCCGACATCCTGATCACCGCGAAGGGCATCGCCTCGGGCTTCCCGATCTCGGCCATCGCGGCGAGCAAGGAGCTCATGGCGAAGGGTCTGCCCGGCTCGCAGGGCGGCACCTACGGCGGCAACGCCGTCGCGGCCGCCGCCGCCATCGAGACACTCGATGTCATTGACGACGAGCAGCTCGTGCATAACTCGGCCGAGCGCGGTGAGCAGCTGCAGGCCGGGCTCAAGAAGCTGCAGGAGCAATTCCCGGTCATCGGCGACGTGCGCGGGCTCGGCCTCATGCAGGCGATCGAGTTCACGACGCCCGAGGGCGAGGCCGACGCCACCACCGCCGCGGCCGTCCAGCAGGGCGCCGTCGCCGAAGAGCTCCTGCTGCTGCCGTGCGGGCCACTCGGTAATGTGATCCGCATCGTCCCGGCGCTCACGGTGAGCGCCGAGGAGGTCGACCTTGCGCTCGAGCGCCTTGAGCGCACCCTCGCGAAGGTCGTCACGCCCGCCTACGCGAACTAGGACCAACCATGCCCGTCATCGAGGAGCGCGCGACCCGCGCCGCCGAACTCCAGCACCGGCTCGGGGCCGCAGGAATCGAGGTCGACGCATCCGAGCATCGTCGCCAGGCCTATTCCTACGACGCCTCGAACTACCGCGTGCGCCCAACCCTCGTCGCGTTCCCTCGAACCATCGACGAGCTGCGCGAGCTGCTGCAGGCGGCGGCCGAAACCGGGCACCCCGTCACCACGCGCGGCGGGGGCACCTCGATGGCGGGCAACGCCGTGGGCGAGGGCATCGTCGTCGACTTCTCGCGGCGCATGACCGCGGTCGACGAGATCGACTTCGACTCGAACACCGTCTGGGTCGACGCCGGGGTCATCCTCGGCGAGCTGCGCGCGCAGGTGGAGCGCGCATCCGCCGGCAAGCTCACGTTCGCGCCCGACCCCTCGTCGCTCACGCGGGCCACGATCGGCGGCGCGATCGGCAACGACGCCTGCGGCAACCACTCGGTCGAGTACGGCCGCATGTCGCACCACGTCGTCGAGGTCGAGCTGCTCACCGCCGACGGCGCCCACCTGCTCGCCTCGGAGGGCGGCGTGCGCAGCGCCGACCCGACACACCGACCCTCGATCGCCCGCGCGGTCGAACTCAACGAAACCCTGAGCACCCTCGCGACCTCAAACCTCGCGGCCCTGCGGCTCGAGCTGCAGACCACCCCGCGGCAGGTCTCGGGCTACCACATCGGCAACCTGCTGCCCGAGAACGGCCTCAACATCGCCCGCGCGCTCGCGGGCAGCGAGGGCACCTGCGCGATCATCCTGCGGGCCCGAGTCGGACTCGTGCCGAAGCCCGGCCCGACGGCGCTGCTCTGCGTCGGCTACGCAAACACCGTCGACTCGGCGCGCGACGTCATGATGATGCTCGAGCACAAGCCGAGCGCGATCGAGGGCCTGAACAGCGCGATCGTCGACATCATGCGCCACCGCCGCGGCGAAGCCAGCGTGAGTTCGCTGCCGGAGGGCGACGCCTACGTCATGATCGAGTTCTCGGCCGACACGATCGAGGCCGCCGCCGAGAAATGCACCGCGCTGCTCGAGCACCTGCGCGAGCGTGGCCTCGTGCACGACCATGTCATCGCCACCGAGCCGGCCGAGCGAGCGAAGCTCTGGCGCGTGCGTGAAGACGGCGCCGGGCTCTCGTCGAAGCGCCTCGACGACGTGCAGACCTGGCCGGGCTGGGAAGACTCGGCTGTCGCACCCGAGAACCTCGCCGACTACCTCGCCGAACTCCTCCCCGTCATCGATGAGCACGGTTACACGGCCTCGATGTATGGCCACTTCGGCGCGGGCTGTGTGCACATGCGCCTCGACTTTGAGCTGCGCACCGAGGCCGGTCGCGCGAACTTCGACTCGTTCATGCGCCACGCGGCCGAGATCGTCGTGCGCCACGGCGGCTCGCTCTCGGGCGAGCACGGCGACGGCCGGGCCCGCAGCGCGCTGCTCGACGTCATGTATTCGCCCGAGATTATGCGGCTCTTCGCCGAGTTCAAGCGGGCGTGGGACCCAACGAACCTGCTCAACCCGGGCATCATCGTCGACCCGGTGCCCTACACCGACGCCCTCGTGCTCGACGGCCTGCCCGACCCGACGCTGCTGCCGATTCCGCGCATCCGCACCGCCGGTGAGCCGGATACGCGCGAGGGCCATGCGCACGAGCTCGGCACGTTCGTCGGCAACGCCCACGCCTGCATCGGCGTCGGCCGGTGCCGCTCGAGCACGGGCGGCTTCATGTGCCCGAGTTACCGGGCCACGAAGGACGAGAAGGACTCGACCCGCGGCCGCGCCCGCGTGCTGCAGGAGCTCGCGCGCGGCCAGGGCAGCAGCACCGGCGGCTGGGCGAAGCCCGAGGTACGCGAGGCGCTCGACCTCTGCCTATCGTGCAAGGCATGCTCGACCGACTGCCCGACCGGCGTCGACATGGCCGAGGCGAAGTCTGAGCTCATGCAGGACCACTACCGCGGCAAGCTGCGGCCGTTCACGCACTATTCGATCGGCTGGCTGCCTCGCTGGCTGCCGCTCATCACGCGCGTGAGCGCGCTCGCGAACGTGGGCGCGAAACTGAAGCCGCTGCGCTGGCTCGGCGAACGGCTTGGCATCAGCGCGCGCCGTCGCTTGCCCGCGTTTGCCCGGCACCGCGACCTCACGCGTCGGGTCGCCGAGGCGCAATTCAGCAAGAATGCCGACGTGCTCGTGTTTGCCGACAGCTTTACGAAGGCGTTCCGGCCCGAGGTGATTCCTGCCGCGGCGCGCGTGCTGCGCTCGACCGGTGCCAAGGTCGGCTGCACGGCCGACGCCTGTTGCGGCCTCACCTGGGTGTCGACCGGCCAACGCGACGGGGCGACACGCAGGCTCGCGAACCTCGTCGACAAGCTCGACGACGGCACCGAGCGCGACATCGTCGTGCTTGAGCCGAGCTGCGCGGCGACGATCCGCGACGAGGCGCCGAAGCTCGTCGGCGGGGATGCGGCCGAGCGGGTCGCGCGCCGGGTGCGGTCGTTCTCGGTGGCGGTCGACGAGGCGATGTCCGAGGGATGGGCGCCCGAGGCGACGCCGCCCGAGCGCGCGGTCGTGCAGACGCACTGCCACGAGCATGCGGTGTTCGGCTCGCAGTCGCAGCGCCGGGTGCTCGGCAAGTGGGGCGTCGCCGACGTGTCGGAGTCGTCGTCGTGCTGTGGCGTCGCCGGCAACTTCGGCTTCGAGGCCGAACACTTCGACGTGTCGATGCAGGTCGCCGAGCACTCGATCATCCCGGCGCTCGAGCGGGGCGGCAAGGACGCGCTCGTGCTCACCGACGGCTTCAGCTGCACCATGCAGGTGTCGCAGATCGACCCCGAGCGCGAGACCGAGCACCTCGCCATCGCGCTGGATCCCGAGGGAGCCCGCCGGGCGCATCCTGCCTGATTGACAGGAATACCGCCATACAGTGGGGCATTTGTCACTAGGGTCGAGTATTGAGCCCCGAGGAGTCAGCTATGCCCACGCACCAATCTCTCGAGACGGTGTCGGTCGCCGATGCCGCGACGAATCGCCTGCGCGACAGCCTGTTCGCCGGCGAGTTCAAGGCCGGCGAAGAGATCAAGGACACCCAGGTCGCGGCCGCCTACGGCATCGCCCGGCCGACGGCGCGCGTCGTGGTGCAGCAGCTGATCAACGAGGGGATGCTCGTGCGGCCTCCCGGGTACAGTGCCCGGGTGCGGTCGTTCGACCCGGGTGAGGTTGCGGACATCTATCGGGTGCGCAGGCTCATCGAGCTCGACGCCGTGCGCGAGATCAAGCTGAACGGGCCCTCGCTCGACCGCGTCGCCCGGGCCCTCGAGGGATTCGCGGGGCTGCAGGGCAGCGAAGACGACTGGTCGCGCATCGCCGAGGCCGACGTCGCGTTCCACGCGGCGGTCGTGAACTCGGCGGGCTCGCACCGCCTGCAGTCGTACTTCGCGGCGATCACGAGTGAGATTCGCCTCCTCATCGCGCTGCTCAAGGAGCAGTACACGGGCGGCGACGCGCTCTACGCCGAGCACGAGGAGCTCTACCGCAGCCTCCTCGACGACACCCCGCTCGATGAGGTCGAGCGCGACTGGCTCGCGCACCTCTCGTCGGCTGAGCACTTCCTGGCGCAGCACCTGTCGCCGAGCGACGACTGAGCCTTCGAAGGTTGAGTTGCGCGGGTTCTTCCGCACGCTGAAAAACTGTTATACAGTAATGCAGGGACGGAGGTGCCGCCCACGTTACGACAGGAGTGATCATGGTCGATCTGACTTCCTTCTCCGCCTTGAGCTTCGACGTGTACGGCACGCTCATCGACTGGGAGGCCGGCATCGCGACGGTGCTCAAGCAGTGGGCCGAGGCACACGGCTCCGACCTCGACGACGAGGCGCTGCTGCTGGCCTACGCCGAGAACGAGGCGGCCGTCGAGCGCGAATACCCGTCGCTCGCCTACGCGGAGGTGCTGCAGGCCGCGTTCCGTCGCACCGCATCCGACCTCGGCCTGCCCGTCACCGACGAAGAGGTGCAGGTGCTCGGCCGCTCGGTGCCCGAGTGGCCCGCGTTCGACGACACGCACGAGGCGCTGACGCGACTCAAGCAGCACTACAAGCTCATCATCCTCTCGAACGTGCACCAGCAGGGCGTCGACGGCTCGATCAAGCGCATGGACGTCGAGTTCGACCAGGTGAACACCGCCGAGAAGATCGGCTCGTACAAGCCGAACCCCCGCAACTTTGAGGTGCTCATCGAGAACCTCGGCGAGCTCGGCCTCGAAAAGTCGCAGCTGCTCCACGTCGCTCAGTCGCTGTTCCACGACCACGTGCCCGGCAAGAACGCCGGGCTCGACTCGATCTGGATCAACCGCCGCCACGACCGTCCGGGTTGGGGCGCGACCCCGGACCCCAAGGTCGGCGTGACGCCAGACGGCGAGTACAAGTCGCTCGCCGATTTCGCCGACGCGGTTGACGCCGCCTTCGCCGCAAAGGCCTAAACGCATGGCAACGCTCAAGCTCGACAACGTGCCCACCCAGCTCTTCATCGGCGGCGAGTGGGTCGACGCATCCACCGACTCGCTCATCGACGTCACCAACCCGGCCACCGGCGAGGTCATCGCCCGGGTCGCCGACGCGAGCCCCGAGGACGGGCGGCGCGCGGCCGAGGCGGCGAACGCGGCGCAGGAGTCCTTCGCAGCGCTGACCGCGCAGCAGCGCTCGCAGATTCTGTTCAAGGCCCACGTCCTGCTGCTCGAGAGCAAGGACGAGCTCGCGGCGATCATGACCGCCGAGATGGGCAAGCCCTTCGCCGAGGCCAAGGGCGAGATCGACTACTCGGCCGGCTACCTGCAGTGGTACGCGCAGGAGGGTCTGCGCGTGCAGGGCTCGCACGGTCAGTCGCCGAGCGGGCGCGGGCAGATCGTGCTCAGCCGCGAGCCCGTCGGGGTCTCGCTGCTGATCACGCCGTGGAACTTCCCCCTCGCCATGGGTGCCCGCAAGATCGCGCCGGCCATCGCCACCGGCTGCGCGGTCATCGTGAAGCCGGCCGAGAAGACGCCGCTCACCACGCTGTTCCTGGCGCGGCTGTTCGAGCTGGCGGGGTTGCCCGCCGGCGCGCTCAACGTCGTGACGACATCGACCTCGGGCAAGCTCACCGAGCCGATTCTCGCGGATGGCCTGGTTCGCCACCTCTCGTTCACGGGCTCGACGAAGGTCGGCAGCCTGCTGCACAACCAATGCTCGGCGCACATGATTCGCACCTCGCTCGAGCTCGGCGGCAACGCGCCGTTCATCGTGTTCGAGGATGCCGACCTCGACAAGGCCGTCGTCGAGGTGACCGCGGCGAAGATGCGCAACATGGGCGAGGCCTGCACGGCCGCCAACCGCATCCTCGTGCACGAGAGCGTGGCCGAGGAGTTCGGCCAGCGCCTCACCGAGCGGTTCGCGCAGTTCACCGTCGGTAACGGTCTCGAGGACGGCGTTGACGTCGGCCCGATGATCGACCAGGCGAGCAGCGACCGCCTGCAGGGCCTCGTCGACAACGCGGTCGCCGGCGGCGCGCGCGTGCTCATCGGCGGCGAGCTGCCCGAGGGCCCGGGGTCGTTCTACGCGCCGACCGTGCTCGCCGACGTGCCGCGCGATGCCGAGCTCACCTGCACCGAGTTGTTCGGGCCGGTCGCGCCGATCATCACGTTCACCGACGAGGACGACGCCATCGCGATCGCGAACGACACCGAGTACGGCCTCGCGGGCTACCTCATGACGAACGACCTCGCCCGCGCGATGCGCGTCTCGCGCAAGCTCGAGATCGGCATGGTCGGCATCAACTCGGGTATCATCTCAGACGTCGCCGCGCCTCTCGGCGGGGTCAAGGCCTCGGGCCTCGGCCGCGAGGGTGGCATCCTCGGCATCGACGAGTTCCTCGAGTACAAGTACACGTTCATCCCGAACGAGTAACTGCTCGCTTGCCGGACGAGCCGGTCGGGCAGAATGGGTGGATGCGCGCATCCGAGGACTTTCGAGCTGGGCTGCGTGACGCACTCCCGGTCGCCCTCGGCTACGTTCCGCTCGGCATTTCATACGGCATGTTCGCCCACTCGGTCGGCCTGCCGTGGTGGCTCGCGACGATCACGGCGCTCGTCATCTACGCGGGCTCGATGGAGTTCGTCGCGGCCGGGATGCTCGTGGGCGGCGCGCCGCTCGCCACGGCCGCCACGACGGCGCTGTTCGTCAACTCGCGCCACCTCGTCTACGGCCTGAGCGTGCCGCTCGAGCGGGTGCGTAACCCGCTGCTGCGCGCCTACGCGATCCACGCGCTCACCGACGAGATGTACGCGGTCTGCATCTCGTTGCCGCGCGAAGCGCTCACGGGCCCGCGGCTGGTGGCGATTGCCGCATCCGCCCAGTTTTACTGGGTGCTCGGTACGACTGTCGGAGCCGTGTTCGCGACGCTCGTGCCGTTCGACCTCTCGTTCATGGGCTTCGCCATCGTCGCGCTGTTCGTGATTCTCGCGATCAACGCGGCGAAGGCGTCGGGGGAGTGGGCGCTGCTCGGCGTCGGCCTCGCGCTCGCGGTCGTCGCGGCGTTCGTGGCGCCCGAGGCGATGATGTTCGTCGGCCTCATCGCCTACTGCGTCGTGGCGGTCGGCGTCGTGATCGTGCGCCGCCGGCGGGGCATCCACGCGACGACGCAGCCGAACCGCACGATGCCCGGCACGACGATCCCGGCGCGCACCCGCGAGATCCCGATCGTCGGCGACGACGCCCCAGGCAATGCCCAGGGCGAGGAGGACGACCGATGAACCCGTGGCACACCGCGGCCCTGCTCGCCGTCATCTGGGCCGTCACCTTCGCCCTGCGCGCCGCGCCGTTCGCGGCGTCTCGCTGGCTGCGCGAGAACGACTTCGTGCGCGACCTCGGCCTGCTGCTGCCCGTTGGCGTCATGGCCGTGCTCGTCGTCGGCATGCTGCAAGACACCCCGTGGGAAGGCTGGGGCTGGGTGCCGTCGATCGCTGGCGTCGCGGTCACCGCGGCGCTGCACCTCTGGCGCGACAGCGTGCTGCTCAGCCTCGTCGGCGGCATCGCCGCCTACGGCGTGCTGCTGCTCGTCGTGCCCTAGCGGCCCGCCAGCAACGGCCCCGCGCTACTGCTCGTCGAGCCCGACGGGGCAGCCGTTGCGCTCATCGCCGGTTGCCGGCACACGATCGGGCAGCTGTGCAATCACCGAGATCGCGCCGGTCGCAGGCGCCGCGGGCGCATCGATGTCAAACAGTACGCGCATCGCGTCGACGGCCTCGTCGCTGCGGCGTTCGCGGGCGAGCTCCTTGATGCGCACGGTCGGCTCGTGGAGCAGCGAGTTGCCGAGCTTGCGCATCGCGATGGCGGTCGTCTCGTCGACGCCGAGGCGCGAGATCTCATGCTCGACGCGGCCCTGAATGGTCTCGCGGAACGAGGCGATGAGGGCGGATGCGCGCTGCACCCGGCGCTCGTCCTCAAAGTCGCGCGCGGCGCGGGCCACGATGCAGCGGGCGAGGTCGGTCGTGTCGAGGTCATCGAGGGGCGCGTGCAGGCGGATCGTCTCGAGGTCGAGCACATCGACTCCCTGCAGCTTGCCGACGAGCGGGTCGACGTTGCGCGGCATGCCCATGTCGATGATGAGTTGGCGCTGGGAGTGCCCGGCGGCGAGGCGCGTGTTGCGCACGAAGCCGTGCTCGAGCACGTACTTGTCGGAGGTCGAGCAGGTGATGATCACGTCGGCGCTCGAGACCTCTTCGGCAATCTCGCCGCTCGTCACCTCGGTGACGTCGTAGCGCTCGCCGAGCGTGTGCTGGCGGCCCGAGGGTGAGTAAACGCCGACGGTGCCGGCGCCGCGGGCCTCGAGGGCCTTGAGCGAAGCGCCTGCGTAGGCGCCGGTGCCGATGAGCAGGATGCGCGCGGTGGCCCAGTCGCGCACCTGCGAGCCGGCGAGGTCGAGCGCGAGGCTCACGAGCGAACGGCCCGTGCCGGCGAGGTCGGTGTTCGCCTTGACGCCCTTCGACGTCTCGGCGGCGATGCGGAACACGCCCTCGAGGGCGCCCGTCGTCAGCTGCTGCTGGCGTGCACGCTGCAGTGAGCGGCGCACCTGGCCCGAGATTTCACCCTCGCCGACGGCGACGGACTCGAGGCCTGACGAGACCGAGAAGAGGTACTCGGGCACGTGCGTGTCGCCGAGCACGCGCATGTGGGCGCGTAGCTGGTCTTCGTTGACGCCCGAGAGCGTCGCGAGGCGCACGAACATCGCGTCGATCGCGCCCGCGGAGGCGACGTCGAGGTAGAGCTCGACCCGGTTGCAGGTCGAGAGCACGACGGCGCCGTTGAGACCGGGCACCTCACGGGTGCTGTCCTCGACGGCCTGCACGGGAACTTGCGAGAGCCGTTCAAGCAACGCAAAGCCCGCGCTGCGGTGACTCGCAGAAAGGCAAACAAGCATGATGCTCTCATCATAGCTTCGGGCACGAAAGTTCGGGAGCGGCGCCGAGATGCCAGACTTGGAGCCATGGTTACGCAGTTGCCCGCATCCCATCCCCTTGTCGACGGCCGCACCGGGGGTTCCCCGCTCGTCCGCGCCTCCCGGGGGCTGCGCTCGCAGACGCTCCCTGTCTGGTTCATGCGCCAGGCCGGCCGTTCGCTGCCCGAATACCTCGAGCTGCGCAAGGGCGTCGACATGCTCGACAGCTGCGTTCGCCCCGAGCTCGCGAGCGAGATCACGCTGCAGCCGGTGCGCCGCCACGGCGTCGATGCCGCCGTCTTCTTCAGCGACATTGTCGTGCCGCTCAAGCTCGTCGGCATCGATGTCGACATCGTGCCAGGCCGTGGGCCCGTGTTTGCCGAGCCGGTGCGTGACGCGGATGCGGTGGCCCGCTTCGTCGCGAAGGTGCGCGACGCGCTTGCCGATGACGACGCGAAGGCGCAGCTGTTTGCGCCGATCCGCGACGCCGTCGAATTGACCATCGCCGAGCTGGGCTCGACCCCGCTCATCGGCTTCGCGGGCGCGCCGTTTACGCTCGCGGCCTACCTCGTCGAGGGCGCCCCCTCGAAGGATCACCTGCGCGCCCGCGCCCTCATGCGCGGCGAGCCCGCGCTGTGGAGCGAGCTCGCCGGCGCGATCGCCGAACTCTCGTCGGCGTTCCTCGAGACGCAGATTCTCGCGGGCGCCTCGGTCGTGCAGCTGTTCGACTCGTGGGCCGGCTCGCTCTCGCGCGAGCTGTACGGCCAGGCCGTCGCTCCCTCGAGCGCCGTGCCGCTCGCCCGCGCCGCGCAGTTCGAGACGCCCGAGGGCGAACGCGTGCGCAGCATCCACTTCGGCGTCGGCACCTCGCACCTGCTCACCGACATGCACGCGGCTGGCGGCGACGTGCAGGGCATCGATGACCGCACGCGCCTCGACGAGGCGATCGAGCGCCTCGGCGGTGACGTGCCGGTGCAGGGCAACATCGACCCGGCGACCCTGTTCGCGGGCACCGAGGTGCTGCACGCGCACGCCCGCGACGTCGTCGCGCAGGGCGCCGCGGCGCCCGGCCACATCGTGAACCTCGGCCACGGCGTGCCGCCGGAGACCGACGCGACCGTGCTCACCGAGCTCGTCGAGTTCATCCACACTTTGCCGGGCGACGGCCGACTCGAGGCCTAGCCGTGCGCGTCGCCATCGTCGGCGCCGGCGTCGCGGGGCTCGTCGCCGCGCGGCGGCTCGCGCAGCTTGGCCATGAGGTGCTGGTGCTCGAGGCCGCGGATGCGCCGGGCGGCATGATTCAGCCTGCCAACCTCGGCAACCTGCAGATTGACATCGGTGCCGAGGCCTTCGCGGTGCGCGGCGGCGCGGTCGCCGAGCTCGTCGACGAGCTCGGCCTCACCGGCGAGCTCGTTGAGCCCCGTGCGCTTGGCTCGTGGGGGTACCAGGACGGCGAGGCCTACGCGCAGCCGAAAGGCGGCCTCCTCGGCCTCCCTCCCGGCCCGGAGGCTGCGGGCCTCGAGGCCGCGGTCGGGCCGGAGGGCGTCGCGGCCGTCGCCCACGAAGCACTGCTTGACCCGCGTATCGGCGCCGACGCGGCCAACCTCGCCGACCTCGTGCGCGCCCGCTACGGCGAGCGCATCCTGCACCGCCTCGTCGCGCCCGTGACCCGCGGCGTCTACTCGCTCGACCCCGAACTCGTGCGTGTCGACGCCCTGCTGCCGGGCGTGCTCGAGCAGCTGCGCGAGCACGGCTCGCTCGGCGCCGTCGTGCGCGACCGTCGAGCGGCGGCCTCGCCCGGTGCCCTCGTGCGCTCGGTGCGCGGCGGCATGCACCGCCTCGTGGCGGCCCTCGTCGCCGACTGCGAGCGCCTCGGCGTCGCGTTCGAATACGGCACCCGGCTGCGGCGGCTCGACGAACTGCCCGAGCACGACGCGGCCGTCATCACGGTGCCACCGAGCGACGGCTTTCCCTACCTTGGCGACGTGCGCGCGGGCCGGTCTGTGCAGAGCGAGGTCGTCGCGCTGCTGCTCGACGCACCGGTGCTCGACGCGCATCCGCGTGGCACGGGCCTCCTCGTCGCCCCGAGCGCGAGCGGCACCGACCCCGTGCGCGCGAAGGCGCTCACCCACGTCACCGCGAAGTGGCCGTGGCTCGACGAGTCCACCGGCCCCGGCCGGCACGTCGTGCGGCTCTCGTACGCCAACCCCGACGATGCGAGCCTGCAGCGGGCGCTCGCTGACGCATCCGCCCTGCTCGGCAGCCCGCTCGCGGCCGAGCAGCTCGTCGACCATGCGCGGCAGCTGTGGCATATGCCCCCGCCGCCGGCCCGCATTGGCGCCGCGAATGCCCGCGCCAAGCTGCAGGATGCGGTGGCCGATCTGCCCCCGAATATCCGCTGCATCGGCACCTGGATCGCGGGCACCGGCCTCGCGAGTGTCGTCCCCGACGCGAACCGGATCGTGCAGCAACTACAGAACGTAGACTAGGGAGCATGCCAACTCCACAGGATGGGGCCCACGGCCCGCTGACGCAGTACGCGAACTATTCGGTCTTTCGTCGTCCCGCTGGTACCTCGGCTCCGGGTGATCTCGCCGGCGCGGTGAGCCAGCTCGAAGCGGCAGTACAGCGCTCGGCCGACGCCGAGGTGACGCTCCGCGGCTTCTACGACATCTCGGGTTTCCGCTATGACGGCGACGTGCTCGTCTGGCTGCATGGCGAAGACCCCGAAGCGCTCCAGGCCGCCGTGCGCCGCATCCGCGCGACGCCGCTGTTTGCCGACCTCGAACTCACCTGGCAGGTGACCGGTGTGCACCGCGCCGCCGAGTTCAACGAGCGCCACGCGCCCGCCTACATGCTCGGCAAGGAGCCGGCGAAGTGGATCACAATCTATCCGTTCGTGCGCTCGCACGAGTGGTATCTGCTGCCCGACGAGGAGCGCAGCGTGATGCTGCGCGACCACGGCATCCGCGGCGCGGCGTTCAAGAACGTGCTCGCGAACACCATCGCCTCGTTTGCGATCAGCGACTACGAGTGGATGCTCTCGTTCGAGGCTGACGAGCTCACCGACCTCGTCGACATGATGCGCGACCTGCGCTACACCGAGGCGCGCCGCCACGTGCGCGAAGAGGTGCCGTTCTACGCCGGCCGCCGCGTGCCCGCGAGCGAGCTGCCGCTCGTGCTGCGCTTCGAGAGCGAGGCTGGCGCATGACCGCAGAGAACATCGGCCGCACGCTCGGCAAGGCTGCCCCGGCGAAGGATGCGCCGCTCGCGCCCGGCGCGGTCGTGTCGGCCGCGACCCCCGCGGCCTGCGGCGGCGCCCCCTGGGTCGAGACGCCGACCGAGTACGACGGCATCCTGCTCGCCTCCTTCGGCGGGCCGGAGTCGCAGGACGACGTCATTCCGTTCCTCCGCAACGTCACCTCGGGCCGGGGAATCCCGGACGAGCGCCTCGAAGAGGTCGCCGTGCACTACCGCCACCACGGTGGCGTGAGCCCGATCAACGAACAGAACCGCCAGCTCAAGGTGGCGCTCGAGGCCGAGATCGCGCGACGCGGGCTGAACCTGCCGGTGTTCTGGGGCAACCGCAACTGGGAGCCCTACGTCACCGACGCGTTCGCCGAGGCCCGCGAGGCCGGCGCATCCAAGCTCATCGCGCTCGCGACGAGCGCGTACTCGTCGTACTCCTCGTGTCGCCAGTACCGCGAAGACTTCGCGGATGCGCTCGAGGCGACCGGCCTGCAGGGTGAGCTCGAGATCGACAAGGTCGGCCAGTTCTTCGACCACCCCGGCTTCGTGCAGCCGTTCGACGACGGCGTGCTCGAGGCGATCGATTCGCTGCGTGCCGAGCACCCCGAGCTCGCGCTCGCCGATGTCGAGGTGCTCTTCACGACGCACTCGGTGCCGACGAGCGACGCGAACAAGTCGGGCCCCGACACCCGCAGCTTCGGTGAGGGCGGCGCCTACGCGGCGCAGCATCTCGCAGTTGCCGAGGTCGTCGTCGCCGATGTGGTGCAGGCGCTCGCCGAGCGCGGCGAGGGTGGCGTCGAGCTCAACTGGCAACTCGTCTACCAGTCGCGCTCGGGCCCAGCGAGCCAGCCGTGGCTCGAGCCCGACATCAACGACGTCATCGAGGGCCTGCCCGAGCGGGGTCGCAAGGCCGTCATCGTCGTGCCGCTCGGCTTCGTCAGCGACCACATGGAAGTGCTCTGGGACCTCGACAACGAGGCGAAGGAGTCGGCCGAGGAGGCCGAGCTCGCCTTCCGTCGCACCCCGACCCCCGGCGTTCACCCCGCCTACGTTTCGGGCCTGATCGACCTCGTCGAAGAGCGCATCAAGGGCACGCCGAAGGCCGAGCGACCCCGTCGCACCGACCTCGGCCCCTGGTACGACGTGTGCCGTGCGGGCTGCTGCGAGAACGAGCGCCTCGGCTTCCGCCCGGCCGTCGCTGGTCTGCAGCCGTGACCCCGCTGCGCATCGGCACGCGGGGTTCGAAGCTCGCGGTGGCGCAGACGACGCAGACCGCCGAGCGCCTCGCCGAGCTCTCGGGCCGCGAGGTCGAGATCGTCACGGTGACCACCCACGGTGACGTCAACCGCGCCTCGCTCCGGGTGCTTGGCGGCCGCGGCGTGTTCGCGACCGAGCTGCGTGAGGCCCTGCGCGACGGCGACGTCGACATCGCCGTGCACTCGCTCAAAGACCTCCCGACCGCGCCGGCGCCCGGCCTCGTGCTCGCCGCGCATCCGAGCCGTGAGGACGCCCGAGACGCGCTCGTCGCCCGCGACGGCCTGACGCTCGCGCAGCTGCCCGAGGGCGCGAAGATCGGCACCGGCTCGCCGCGGCGCGTGGCGCAGCTGCGCCGGGTGCGCCCCGACCTCGACATCCGCGACATTCGCGGCAACATCGACACCCGCATCGGCTTCGTCACCTCGGGCGAGCTCGACGCGGTTGTGCTCGCCGCCGCCGGCCTCTCGCGCTACGAGCGCACGGGGCAGATCACCGAGCGCTTCGACCTCGCCGACTTCCCGAACGCTCCCGGCCAGGGCGCGCTCGCGGTCGAGGTGCGCGAGGGCTTCGACCTCGACGCGCTCGTCGAACTCGACGACCCCGCCACGCGACTTGCGGTCGAGGCCGAGCGGGCCGTGCTCGCGGGCCTCGACGCCGGCTGCCAGGCGCCCGTTGGCGTACACGGCGAGTTCGTCGGCGGCGAGCTACAGTTGCACGCCGCCGTCTACGACGACCGCGACCCGAACCAGGTTTCGGCCATCACCGCATCCGGCGGCGTGCCCGTGCCCCGCACCAAGCTGCCGCTCGGCCCCGTCGCGAGCCGCAGCGTCGCGAGCGGCGCCGGGTTCGAGCTCGCGCAGCGCCTCGTGCAGCGACTGTTCGAGCGCGGGGTCGGTGACCTGACGCTGTGACCTTGGCCGGCCCCGGCATCCTGATTCCCGGCTCGGGTGACCTCGCGCACCGCTGCGCCGCGCTCGTGCGCGAGCGCGGCGGCGAGGCATTCGTGTCGAAGGTGCTCGAGTTTCGTGCGCCCGAGGGCGACGAGCTCGAGCGGCTGCAGGATGCCCTGGTCGGGCTGCGCGCCGACACCTACGACTGGCTCGTGGTCACCTCGCCGCGCGCGGTCGGCGTGCTGCGGGCATCCGAGGTGCTGCCGCTGGCCCCCGGCACGCGGGTCGCCTCGGTCGGCCGCGCCACCGCGCTCGCCCTGCGCGACGCGGGCGTCGGCTGCGACTTCGTGCCCACCGATGAGTCGGCCGCGGGCCTCGTCGCCGAATGGCCCGAGACCGGGCCCGGCCGCGTGCTGCTGCCGAACTCGAATCGCGCGCATCCGACCGTGTTCGAGGGCCTCACCTCCCGCGGCTACGCGGTCGACGTCGTGACCGCCTACGTCACGGCGACCCGGCCGCTCGCACCCAAGGCGGCCGACGCGCTCGCGGCGGGTCGTGTGCACGCCGTGCTCGTCACCAGCGGCTCGGTCGGCCTCGCCATCGCCGACGAGCTGCGCGCCCACCCCGACACCCGCATCGTCTCGATCGGCCCACAAACCACCGCCGACCTGCGCGCCCACGGCCTCACCGTCGCCGCGGAATCGCAGCAACCCACGGCAGAATCACTCCTCGACGCCACCGCCCGCGCGCTCGGCGCCGACCCCACCACCCCACAGGAGTTCGCATGACGTTCCCCATCTCTCGCCCCCGCCGCCTGCGCCAGAGCGCGGCCGTTCGCCGCCAGGTGCGCGAGACGCACATCCACCCGAACGAGCTCATCCTGCCCGTGTTCGTGCGCGAGGGCATCGACGAACCGCAGGCGATCAGCTCGCTGCCAGGCCTGTTCCAGCACAGCCTCGACTCGGTGCGCGGCGTCGTGAACGAGGCGGCCGAGGCGGGCGTCGGCGGCATCATGCTCTTCGGCGTGCCCGCTGAGCGCGACGCGACCGGTTCGGGCGCGATCGACCCCGAGGGCATCCTCAACCGCGCGATCACCGTCGTGGCCGAGGAAGCCGGCGACGCGATCACGGTGCAGGCCGACCTCTGCCTCGACGAATTCACTGATCACGGCCACTGCGGCGTGCTCGATGAGCGCGGCCGCGTCGATAACGACGCCACCCTTGAGCTCTACAACCTGATGGCGGTCGCGCAGGCCGAGGCCGGCGCGCAGATCATCGGCATGTCGGGCATGATGGACGGCCAGATCGGCGAGGCGCGCGAGGCGCTCGACGTCGCTGGCCACGACGACGCGATTCTGCTCGCCTACTCGGCGAAGTACGCGTCGGCGCTGTTCGGGCCGTTCCGCGAGGCCGTCGACTCGCAGCTGCAGGGCGACCGCAAGACCTACCAGCAAGACCCGGCGAACCGCCGCGAAGGCCTGCGCGAGACGCTGCTCGACATCGAGGAGGGCGCCGACATCGTCATGGTGAAGCCCGCCACGATGTATCTTGATGTGCTTGCGGATGTTGCGGCTGAGTCGATCGTGCCCGTGTGGGCCTACCAGGTCTCGGGCGAGTACGCGATGATCGAGGCGGCCGCCGCGAACGGCTGGATTGATCGCGATCGCATGATCGACGAAGCCCTGCTGTCGATCAAGCGCGCCGGCGCCGACGGCATCCTCACCTACTACGCGACCGACTACGCGCGCCGAATCCGCACGGCCTAAGGAGCACAATGACCACGACTGAGCCGACCACGAACCAAGACTGGTTCGACCGCGCCCGCAGCTTCACGCCGGGCGGCGTTAACTCGCCCGTGCGCGCCTTCGGGTCGGTTGGCGGCGTGCCCCCGTTTACGGCGTCGGCGCAGGGCGCCTGGCTCACCGACGTCGAGGGCAACCGCCGCGTCGATCTCATCTGCGGCTGGGGCCCGATGCTGCTCGGCCACTCACACCCGGATGTCGTGGCGGCAGTGACCGAGACGGCCTCGCGGATGATGTGCCCGGGTGGCCCCGCGACCGGCGAGGTCGAGCTCGCCGAGGAGATCATCCACCGCATCCCCGCCATCGACGAGGTGCGCCTCGTGTCGACCGGCACCGAGGCGACGATGACCGCGATTCGTCTCGCGCGCGGCGCGACCGGCCGCGACCTCGTGATCAAGTTCGCTGGGTGCTACCACGGCCACTCGGATGGGCTGCTCGCGGCCGCAGGTTCGGGTCTCGCAACGCTCGCGCTGCCCGGTTCGGCCGGCGTTCCCGAGGCAATCGCCTCGCAGACGATCGTCGTGCCGTACAACGACATCGAGGCTGTGCGCGCTGCGTTCGTCGAGCACGAGGGCCGGGTCGCCGCGGTGATCACCGAGGCTTCGCCCGCGAACATGGGCGTCGTGCCGCCGCTGCCCGGCTTCAACCGCTCGCTCGCCGAGCTCTGCCATGAGCAGGGCGCGCTGCTCATCTGCGACGAGGTGCTCACCGGTTTCCGCACCGGCCCCGCTGGCTGGTGGGGCCGCGAGCAGCAGGACTCGGAGACGAGCGGCTGGACCCCTGACATCTTCACGTTCGGCAAGGTCATCGGCGGCGGCATGCCCGTCGCGGCGCTCGGCGCCTCGCACGAGCTCATGGCGCACCTCGCGCCGACCGGTCCGGTGTACCAGGCTGGCACGCTCTCGGGCAACCCGGTCGCCGTCGCCGCGGGCATTGCGACGCTGCGCCTCGCCGACCCCGCCGTATACGAGAAGATCGACCTCGCCGCGGGCCGGGTCATCGACCTCGTGCACACCGAGCTGAACCGCGTCGGCCTGCCGCACGCCGTCGGCCGCGTGCGCAACCTGTTCTCGTTCAAGTTCGGCGACGGCGCGGCCCTCGGCTGGAGTGGCACCGACGAGTTCGGCAACCCCGCGCCGCTCAATGAGGACGAGGTGAAGCGCCAGGAGTCGTGGCGCTACCCGGCGTTCTTCCACGCGATGCTCGACGGCGGCGTGAGCCTGCCCCCGAGCATCTTCGAGGCTTGGTTCCTCTCGGCCGCGCACGACGACGAGGCGATCGACGCGATCGCGGCGGCGCTGCCGAAGGCTGCTGAGGCCGCAGCGGCGGCGACGGCAGTCTAGGTTTTCCGGCCAAGTACGAAGTCGCGCATGGGGATGCGCGAGGGAGGGCAGGGTGGGCGCGCGCCCGCCCTCGTGGCGGGGTCTTCAACAGCCGGATCAGCGACATTTGCGTCGAGTTCGCGAGCCGCAGCGAAGTGTTGACCGGACATGACGCCGGGGATCCCCGACGTTCGCGACGAACTCGACTATGAGGAGTGGCTCAATGCTGCCGACTCCATCGACGTGAGCATTGCTATCGAAGCGATCAAGCAGCACTACGTCATGGACACGAGTGAGGTGTGGTTCGCGTTGGAGACGGCACGCTCGTCGAGTTCTCGTTCGAGATGACTCTCAGCGCGAACAACGAGCATCGTGGCGACGCGACGCAGCACGTGACCCTCGTGGTCGACTAAGCCACCGCATCCGCCTCGGGATCGCTAGAATTGACCGAGTGAAAGCGCTGCTCCTCGAAAACATCCACGTCGACGCCGTCAAGCTGCTCGAATCCGAAGGGATCGAGGTGGAAACCCGCAAGGGCGCCCTTGACGAGTCGGAGCTGATCGAGGCGGTGCAGGACGTCGAGCTGCTCGGCATCCGCTCGAAGACCCACGTGACCCGCCGCGTGCTCGAGAGTGCGCCGAAGCTGCTTTCGGTGGGTGCCTTCTCGATCGGCGTCAACCAGATCGACCTGGAGGCCGCCGCCGATGCCTCGGTCGCCGCCTTCAACGCGCCGTACTCGAACACCCGCTCGGTCGTTGAGCTCGCGATCGGCGAGATCATCAACCTCGCTCGCCACCTCGGTGACCACACCCGCAACATGCACAACGGGCTGTGGGACAAGACGGCGAAGGGCTCGCACGAGGTGCGCGGGCGCACGCTCGGCATCATCGGCTACGGCAACATCGGCTCGCAGCTCTCGGTGCTCGCGGAGTCGCTCGGCATGCGCGTCTACTTCTATGACGCCGTCGACCGCCTCGCGCTCGGCAATGCGGTGCGCTGCAACTCGCTCGAGGAGCTGCTCAACACTGTCGAGACGGTTTCGGTGCACGTCGACGGTCGCGTCGAGAACACGAACATGTTCAACGCCGAGACTTTCGCGATGATGCGCCCCCGCACCATCTTCCTCAACCTCTCGCGCGGCCACGTGGTCGACCTCGAGGCGCTGCGCGACAACCTGCTCTCGGGCCACATCGCCGGCGCCGGTCTCGACGTCTACCCCGTCGAGCCGAAGAAGGCGGGCGATCCCTTCGAGTCGGTGCTCCAGAACATCCCGAACGTGCTGCTCACCCCGCACATCGGTGGCTCGACCGCCGAGGCGCAGCAGGACATCGGCCGCTTCGTCGCTGGCAAGTTCCGCGATTACGTGCGCGGTGGCTCGACCTACATGTCGGTGAACCTGCCCGAGATCTCGCTCGAGCCGCTCACGCATGGCTCGCGCCTGTTGCACCTGCACCAGAACGTGCCGGGCGTCATGTCGTCGGTCAACTCGGTGCTCGGCAACCACGGCGTCAACATCGACCGCCAGCAGCTCGCCACCCGTGGCCAGCAGGGCTACGTGGTCACCGACGCCTCGGGCGATGTGCCGCAGTCGGCTCTCGACGAGATCCGCAACCTCGAAGCGACGACCCGCCTCACAGTGCTCACGGCGTAGCTGCTAACTCAAGTAGTCCCTGGTTGGTCGGCGCGCCAACCAGGGTCGCTCATCGCGCCGATCTGGTTCCAAGAAAGGGCGCGGGCAATGGGCGCGGCGCATTCAGCAGGTACTGCGACGGTCGGCAAGGTTGTTGCTTGGTCAATTGCGGCAGTTGTCGGAACGGTCGTCGTCGGGGCCGCGCTACAAGGTATCACTGGCGGTGGAAGTGGCGGCGACCTGGACTCCGCGCGGGTCGTTCGCGTAGTCGATGGCGACACTATCGACGTCACGCGCGACGGCGAAGAGGTGCGTGTACGTCTGTTGAACATCGATACTCCTGAGACCAAGGACCCAGACTTGCCGGTTCAATGCCTTGGACCTGAGGCGACTGACTTCCTCGAAGACCTGCTTCCCCGTGGCACCAGAATCGAACTCGCTTATGACGAGGTCGTCCTTGACCCCTACGACCGAACGCTTGCAGCCGTTTTTCTCGACGGTGAACTGGTAAACGCGCAGATCGCAGCAGAGGGCCTCGGCCTACCTGTCCTGTTTGAGCCGAATGATCGGTTCTACAACGAAGTACTTGATGCCTCGGAATCTGCAGAAAGGGCCCAAATCGGTCTCTTCTCGAGCAACATTGACTGCACCATCGCAAGCCAGGTCGATGCTGCAATTGCTGCTGCAGACATCGACCTGTCGGCCGTTGAAGGCGGTGAAGTTGACACCATATTCGCGGCCGCCACGGCCCTGAAAGAGCTCGAACATCTTGCGAGCAAGCTGTCACCAGAGCACGTTGGTGACCTCGTGAACACGACGTTCGCAGCAGCATCCGCAAGCGACTACCTGTCAACAAAACGCAACGATCTTGAGGATTCATCGGAGAGCCTAACGGGTGCGCTCTTCGACGCGGCGCGATCGCGAGATGACGCAAACGATGATCTGCTGGTCGAGCAATGGTCGGTCGTTGAAGAGGTTCCTCCTGTCGAAACCGAAGACGTGACGGACACCGACTCGGCGGATGTTGAAACTGTCACTCCGGAGGAGAACTATGGTTCCGGCACCGAAGTTGAGCCCGCGCCCGAGCAGGAGTGGGTGGAACCACCGGTAGAAGAATCGGCCCCCGAGCCCGTCTCGCCGCCCAGCGACTCCTCGGATTCCGGTGGCTCGACCTGCGTGCCCTATGGCCCCGAGATCCCGTACTCCAACGATGGCGGCTACACGGGCAAGTGCTACGGCATGCCTGGAGGCGAAACGTTCCGAATGTGTGACTAGATCGTCGCCTCGTTTAGCGGCGAGGTCCGGGACAACGGCGTAGCGTCGGCGCCAAGTTAGTCCGGAGGTGCGCGATGTCGGGCTCACGGGAGCCGGAGTACGACCCGAATCTGAAGTGGTACGAGCGTGGTGGGTACACCACCATGGCCGCCATGGGACTGGTGCTCGGCCTCATCTGCGCGCTCGCACTGCTCGCCGGGTGGCTGTTCTCGCAGCTTGAACTGGCGCGCCTATTCGTGCCCTATCCGGCGACGATCGGCCTCATCTTCAGCATCCTCGGCGTGCTCGGGCCGTGGAAACTTGCGGCGGTGTCGGGCGGACTTCTCTGTCTCGACTCCGTCGCCGTGGCGATGTTGCTGGGCTAACGAGCGCGAGCGGAACGGCCGTGGGTCGTACCGCTCGCGCTTGCAGGCGAAGGAGGCTAGTAGATGGCCTCGTCGACGCAGGCGGTAGAGACCTCGGTCACGACGTCCTCGAACTCGGCGCGCTCGTCGTCGGTGCCGTACTCGTTGTTGGCAGCCTTCGCGAGCGGGTCGTCCGAGAGGTCGGAGTCGACGAGCCCCTGGGAGATGCAGTCGAGGAACGCGTCCTGCGTCTCGGCGTCGAGACCGGTCGTGGTGCCGACGAGCTCCTCCTCGATGGTGGTCTTCAGCTCGTCAGCGGTGGGACGATCGGCGGCGGTGAGACTCTCAACGAGCTCGTCGAAGATAGGAAGCTCTGCGGGCTCGCCTGCGGTGGGACGCTCGTCGCGCTCTGCGGCACCCGAGCAGGCAGTCAGGGCGAGTGCGGCGCCGATCATAGGGCCGACGGCGAGGCGGCGAAGCTTGATGGTCAAAGTGTTCCTATTTCGGTAGGTGTCTCGTTGTAAACGATGTGAATCATCTCATGAGGTCGATGCATGCCGTACCGCCCGGCTCATGACGCTCGCCGGAGTGCGCGGGGTGGCGCGGTCGAAGAAGGTGTTCACCACAAAGCCCGACCCCGCGCAGGCGAAGCCGCGGGACCTCGTCAAGCGCGGCTTCACGGCACCCGCACCGAACCGGTTGTGGGTCGCGAACATCACGTCTGTCGCCACGGGGGAGGGGTTCGCGTACGTCGCGTTCGTGGTCGACGTGTTCAGTCGGATGATCGTTGGCTGGAACGTCGCGGCAACGCTGAAGGCCGACGTGCTGCCGCTGCTGGCGTTGAACATGGCTGTGCAACGCGACTGGGTCGCTCGAAGAGCTCGTGCATCACGTCGACCACGGCTCGAACTATCTGTCGATCGTCTACACGGACCGGATCGCAGAGCTCGGCGGGACACCCCCGACAGGGACCGTCGGCGACTCGGTTGAAAGCACCCTCGCAGAGGCCGTTAATGGGCTCTACAAGACCGAGTTGATCCGTCGCCGCGGGCCGTGGCGCACGGTCGAGCAGGTCGAACTCGCGACGTTCGAGTACGTGTGGTGGTGGAACAACGCCCGCCTCCACGGCGAGCACGGGAACCGGACCCCGGTCGAGGTCGAGGCGGCGGGCTACGCTGGCCTCGAATCAGCCCAGCCAGCGCTCGCCGGACAGGAAGCAGGTAGGAACGAAACCCAGCGCGAATCAAGATCCCTCCTGCCGCAATAATGGGACATTTGGGTCACGGGTTCCCGCTGCCCCGTACTCTGGGGCCCTGTTGGGGCCCTGTTGGGGCAATGCGGGACGGGCTAGGGGAAAGAGACTGCCTCGGGGTAAGGCGGAGTGGGCGAGCTTCGGGCGGGGCGGGGGTGCGAGCAAGGCGACGCATGACGCGCGTGCTTTCGTGGGCAGGGGGTTGGGGGGGGGGGGGGTTTTTTTTTTTTTTTTTTGGGTTGATGAGAAAAAAAAAAAAACAAACA
>NZ_JASCYH010000130.1:0-255 GCF_030011715.1 Gulosibacter sediminis
TCGCTGATGAGGCCCGCGATGCTGGCGAGCCGATGGCGGATCGGACGGCGTGGCGCATCACAGCTTCGAACTGCTGGTGGTCCGTGTTCGGGAAGAAGCGCGGCCGTAACGGCAAGAAGCCCGGCCCAGCGGTGCACGACGACCTCTGCACTGTGACCGACGAGAACGGGCGGGTCCGGCATGAGTTCACCGCCGATGGGCCGAACCAGCTTTGGCTCACCGACATCACCGAACACAAGACCGCCGAGGGCAAGC
>NZ_JASCYH010000131.1:0-255 GCF_030011715.1 Gulosibacter sediminis
GCTTGCCCTCGGCGGTCTTGTGTTCGGTGATGTCGGTGAGCCAAAGCTGGTTCGGCCCATCGGCGGTGAACTCATGCCGGACCCGCCCGTTCTCGTCGGTCACAGTGCAGAGGTCGTCGTGCACCGCGGGGCCGGGCTTCTTGCCGTTACGGCCGCGCTTCTTCCCGAACACGGACCACCAGCAGTTCGAAGCTGTGATGCGCCACGCCG
This sequence comes from Gulosibacter sediminis, assembly GCF_030011715.1. Classification (NCBI taxonomy): domain Bacteria; kingdom Bacillati; phylum Actinomycetota; class Actinomycetes; order Micrococcales; family Microbacteriaceae; genus Gulosibacter; species Gulosibacter sediminis. The sequence goes on from NZ_JASCYH010000131.1 coordinate 211, forward strand.
TCCGATCCGCCATCGGCTCGCCAGCATCGCGGGCCTCATCAGCGA
>NZ_JASCYH010000132.1:0-254 GCF_030011715.1 Gulosibacter sediminis
GGGGGGGGGGGGGGGGGGGGGGGGGGGGGGGGGGGGGGGGGGGGGGGGGGGGGGGGGGGGGGGGGGGGGGGGGGGGGGGGGGGGGGGGGGGGGGGGGGGGGGGGGGGGGGGGGGGGGGGGGGGGGGGTGGGGGGGGGGGGGGGGGGGGGGGGGGGGGGGGGGGGGGGGGGGGGGGGGGGGGGGGGGGGGGGGGGGGGGGGGGGGGGGGGGGGGGGGGGGGGGGGGGGGGGGGGGGGGGGGGGGGGGGGGGGGGG
>NZ_JASCYH010000133.1:0-250 GCF_030011715.1 Gulosibacter sediminis
GGGGGGGGGGGGGGGGGGGGGGGGGGGGGGGGGGGGGGGGGGGGGGGGGGGGGGGGGGGGGGGGGGGGGGGGGGGGGGGGGGGGGGGGGGGGGGGGGGGGGGGGGGGGGGGGGGGGGGGGGGCGGGGGGGGGGGGGGGGGGGGGGGGGGGGGGGGGGGGGGGGGGGGGGGGGGGGGGGGGGGGGGGGGGGGGGGGGGGGGGGGGGGGGGGGGGGGGGGGGGGGGGGGGGGGGGGGGGGGGGGGGGGGGGG
>NZ_JASCYH010000134.1:0-246 GCF_030011715.1 Gulosibacter sediminis
GGCAACAACATTCGCCTCACCCAGTTTGCCGATTACTGGGGCGACAAGCCCGAGTTCCCCAACGTCGAGTATGTGTGGCGTGGCGAGGCGACCGTGCGCGCGGCCATGATCACGAACGGCGAGGCCGTGGCACCCGGGCGGCGAATGCAACAATTGTGCGAATGAAGGCACACGAAGTGGTTATGGCGTGGGTCACCGACGAACTCGCGAGCGGCCGTCTGCACGTCGGCGACCACCTGCCGAGTG
>NZ_JASCYH010000135.1:0-205 GCF_030011715.1 Gulosibacter sediminis
CTTCATCGACGAGTATCGAGAGCGGTTCGGGGTCGAGCTCATCTGCCGGACGCTGCGCCCGGCAGTGCAGGGATTCATCACGTCCCGCGGGTATCGCGCCGCGAAGACCCGCGTAGCCTCCGCCCGGCAGCTGCGCGACGAGCTGCTGGTGCCCGAGGTCGCCAGGCTGCATGCGGAGAACTACGGCGTCTACGGGCGGCGGAAG
>NZ_JASCYH010000013.1:0-66360 GCF_030011715.1 Gulosibacter sediminis
CGGTGCCCTGCGGCGGCGTGCTCGGGCCCGCGGTCGCGGCGGCGTGGCCGCGCCAGAGGCGGCCCCGAGCGGGCCTTGCGGCCGTGCGGTGCGCCGAGGTCGACTTGCTGCCCGCGTTGCCCGAGAGCAGCGCGCGCAGGGGCGTGAGGGCGTCGTTCGCGGCGATGCCGAGCCACGTGAGCTCCCAGAGCGCGTCGATGACGGCGTCGATGCGCGGCGGGGCGGCGTCGGGCTCGAGCTGCTCGAGCCGGCGGATGAGCTCGGTCGCGAACATCGCGCCGCCCTGCTCGAGCACCTCGGCGCAGCGGGCCGCGAGCGGGCTCGGCGCCTCGCGATCGGCGGGGGCCTCCGGCAGCGTGAACGCGGCGGTGTCGCGCAGGTGCAGGCTCACCCAGCCGTCGGCGGTGCCGATCGCGCCGTGGCCGAGCCAGAGCACCTCGCCGCCGCCGAGCAGCTCGTCGAGCATGGCGGGCGAGTAGTCGCGCACGCGGGCCGGCAGCACGAGTGACTCCCAGGCGGATGCGGGAATCGGCACCCCCTGCAGCTGGTCGATGACGGTGACGACGCCGTCGATGCCGTGCAGCTCGTCGCCGACGTGCTGCCACTCGGGCAGGAACGCGCCGAGGGACTGCTGCGTGACGGGTTCGATCTCGCTGCGCAGCTTCGCAAGGGTGCGCGAGCGGATGCGTCGCAGCACGCTGGCATCGACCCACTCGACGCCCTCGACGCCGGGCGTGAACTCGCCCCGCTGCACCGTGCCGGCGATCTCGAGGCGCCGGAGCACGTCGGCGACGACCGCCTGGCCGAGCCCGAATTCGTCGGTGAGGTGCTCGGCGCGGAAGGGCGCGTGCGTGCGCGCGTAGCGGCGCACGAGGTCGCCAAGCGGGTCAGCGACGGGCTCGAGCATCGCGGTCGGCACACCGATGGGAAGCGGCACGCCGAGGGCGTCACGCAGGCGCGCGGCGTCCTCGACGCCGGTGAGTCGCTCGGTGCCCTGCACCCGCAGCCAGAGCGCGCGCTTTGCCGCGACGAGCGTGTCGGCGAGTGCCTCGACGAACTCGGCCGGGGCATCCGGCAGTTCGGCAACGTCGTCGTGCGGGTCGGCATCGGGGTGCCGCACGCGGCGGCGCAGCTCGTCGAGCGTGAGCGGGCCGACCACCCGCAGCAGATCGGCGAGGCCTTCGGCATCGCGCGCCCGCCGCGACGGTTCGAGCCACTGCAGCTGCGCCTCGACGTCGTGGATCGCGTCGAGGTCGAGCAGTTCGCGCAGCGAGCTCGCGCCGAGGAGGTCGGCGAGCAGGTTCGTGTCGAGCTGCAGGGCCGCCGCGCGGCGCTCGGCGAGCGGCTGGTCGCCCTCGTACATGAACTCGCCGACGTAGCCGAACAGCAGCGACTGTGCGAAGGGGGAGGGCGACTCGGTCGTTACCTCGGCGAGCCGCACCTCGCGCTTCGCGAGCTTCGCGAACAGCTCGGTGAGTGAGTCGAGGTCGTAGACGTCGTGGAGCACCTCGCGCACGGTCTCGAGGATCATCGGGAACTCGGGGTATTTGCGGGCGACCTCGAGCAGTTGCGCGGCGCGCAGGCGCTGCTGCCACAGCGGCGCCCGCTTGCCGGGATGCAGCCGGGGCAGCAGCAGTGCGCGGGCCGCGTTCTCGCGGAAGCGGGCGGCGAACAGCGCGGATGCGCCGACCTCGCGGGTGATGGTCGTCTCGACCTCGTCGCGTTCGAAGGCGAACAGCTCGGCACCGGGCGGTTCGTCGTCGACGTCGGGGATGCGCACGATGATGCCGTCGTCGAGGGCCATCGCGCTCGCCTCCATGCCGAAGCGCTCGCGGACGCGCGCGGTCACCATGAGTGCCCAGGGGGCGTGCACGGGGCGGCCGTAGGGGGAGTGGAGGATGATGCGCCAGTCGCCGAGCTCGTCGCGCACGCGCTCGATGATGAGCTGGCGGTCGGTCGGCACTTGGCCGGTCACCTCAAGTTGCTCGCGCACGTACGCCGTGATGTTCGCCTGCGCGAAGTCGTCGCACACCCGGGCGAGGCCGTCGGGCAGGCGAGCATCGTTCGCGGCGATCTCGCGCACGATGGCACCGATCGCGGCGCCGAGCTCGGCGGGGCGGCCGATGCCGTCGCCCTTCCAGAACGGCAGCCGTCCGGGCTCGCCGAATGCCGGCACGACGAGCACGCGGTCGGGGCCAATTTCGCGGATGCGCCACGACGTCGCGCCGAGCGCGATGACGTCGCCCACGCGCGATTCGTAGACCATCTCTTCGTCGAGCTCGCCGACGCGCTTGCCGCCGCCATCAGTGCCGTCGAGCATGAACACCCCGAACATGCCGCGGTCGGGAATCGTGCCGCCAGAAACGACGGCGAGGCGTTGTGCGCCTGGGCGACCCTCGAACCAGTCGGCGTCACGGTCCCACACGAGGCGGGGCCGCAGGGTCGCGAATTCGTCGGACGGGTACTTGCCGGCGAGCAGGTCGAGCACCGACTCGAGCAGCGCCGAGCTGAGCTGCGCGAACGGAGCGCTGCGCCGCACGAGCGCGAGCCACTCCTGCACTTTCCAGCGGTCGAGCGCGGCCGCCGACACAGTGTGCTGCGCGAGCACGTCGAGCGGCTGGTCGATGGTGGTCATGCGCTCGATGTTGCCGTCGAGCATGCGCGAGGTCGCGACGGCGGTGTGGAGCACATCCGCCCGGTGCTTTGGGTAGAGCCGAGCCCGCGACACCTCGCCGACCTGGTGGCCTGCCCGGCCGACGCGCTGCAGCCCACTCGCGACGCTCGGCGGGGATTCGACCTGGATGACAAGGTCGACGTCGCCCATGTCGATGCCGAGCTCGAGGCTCGAGGTCGCGACGACGCAGCGCAGGACGCCCGATTTCAGGGCATCTTCAACCTGCGCACGCTGCTCTTTCGACACCGAACCGTGGTGTGCCCGGGCGAGGTCGGCGCTCGCGCCGTCGAACGCCCCCGAGCCGCCCGTGAGCTGGGCCCCGAGCGTGCGGGTTGCGGGCGCGGGTTCGGTGCTTGGCGGTTCGGCCGTGGCGAGCCGCCGCTCGTACTCTTCGTTGAGGCGGGCCGTGAGCCGCTCGGCAAGCCCGCGTGAGTTCACGAACACGATCGTTGAGCGATGCTCGAGTACGCGGTCGACGATCGCCGACTCGATGTGCGGCCAAACCGTGCCGGTACGTCGCGGATCGGGGTCGCGGATGCCCTGGGTCGCGTCGCCGAAAACTAGCTCGTCTTGCGGCTCCGCGACGGGAATGTCGCTGAGGTCGGCGACGGGCACGACGATTTGCAGGTCGAATGCCTTTTCGCTCGCGGGTGCGACGATCTCGACCGGCGCCTGCCCGCCGAGGAAACGCGCGACCGCCTCGAGCGGCCGCACCGTGGCCGAGAGGCCGATGCGCTGCGCCGGCGACTCGAGCAGCGCATCCAGGCGTTCGAGCGAGAGGGCGAGGTGCGAACCGCGCTTGCTCGCCGCAACGGCGTGCACCTCATCGATGATGACGGTGCGCACGCCCCGAAGTGCCTTGCGCGCGCTTGAGGTGAGCATCAGGTAGAGCGACTCGGGCGTCGTAATGAGGATGTCGGGCGGATTCGACACCTGCGCGCGGCGCTCGGAAGGCGTGGTGTCGCCCGAGCGCACGCCGACCGTGATCTCGGGCACCTCGTGACCGAGGCGCGTGGCAGTTTGGCGGATGCCGACGAGCGGGGCGGCGAGGTTGCGCTCGACGTCGACGCCGAGCGCCTTGAGTGGCGAAATATAGAGGATGCGCGTGCCCCGACCCGCGTCGCTCGCACGCTCCTGGATGAGTTGATCGATCGCCCAGAGGAACGCCGCGAGCGTCTTACCCGAGCCGGTCGGGGCGACGACGAGCGTGTGGTGGCCGTGTCGGATGGCGCCCCACGCCTCGCGCTGGGCGCGCGTCGGCGCGTCGAACGCGCCACGAAACCACATGGTGGTCGACTCGCTGAACCCGGTCAGGGCGTCCGAACTGCTCACCGTTTGATCAAACCACCACCCACCGACAAGCTCCCCGCACTCGTGGCGGAATGCGGCACAATGAGCACATGGACGTGAGTACCCCCGACCCCGAGTCTTCAGGCTGGTTGAGCGACGACGATCTCGAGCTCATCCGCCGACGCACGCCGATCATCTATGTCGAGGCGATTCCAGTGCTGCTCGACGGCCGTGGCGAAGTCGAGGCAATCGGCCTCCTGCTGCGCGCAAACCCCGAGGGACTTATCACCCGCACGTTCGTGTCGGGCCGCGTGCACTACGGCGAGTCGATCCGCAGCGCGTTGCTGCGTCACCTCGAGAAGGACCTCGGCACGATGGCCTTCCCGCAGCTGCCTCCCTCGCTGCAGCCATTTACCGTCGCCGAGTTTTCGCCGCTGCCCGTGACTGAGCTCTACGACGAGCGTCAGCACGCGGTCGCGCTCGAGTACATCGTGCCGGTGACGGGCGAGTGCATTCCGCGTCAGGATGCGCTCGAGGTCACGTGGGTCACGCCGGACGAGGCGAAGGACCCCGACCTGCTCGAGGAGCTTGAGGGTGGGCGTGGCGCGATTCTGCGTCAGGCCATCGGCTTCCTCGGTGCTTGGTAGCGAGCACCGAGTTCGCGGCAGCGGGAACTTTTGCCCGCGGGCAACCATCAGAATGTACGTTCGCCGTGTCCGCGCCCGCTCTCAGGAGGAAGCATGAGCCCGCAGTACCCCCAGCAGCCCTACTACCAGCAGGGGTATCAGACGGCCGGGTAGCAGCCCGCTCAGCAGGTGGATAGTGCCGACAGCGTCGGCAGCTGGGTGCTCACCATCTTTCTGATGGGCATTCCTCTCGTCGGCCTCATCTACATGGTCGTGCTCGCGGCCGGCGACGGTCGCTCGCTCGCGAAGCGCAACTTTGCCCGTGCCTACCTCATCTGGATCGGTATCGGCATCGCGCTGGCGATTATCTTGGGCATCATTGCCGCGGTGACCGGCGGGCTGTTCTTCACCGCCGTGTTCAGCGAACTGAACAACTCATCGAGTTACTCGTCGCACAGCTACTAGCGGTTCGCGTCCCAGTCGCGCCACGCCTGCTCGGCGCGCGCTCGCGTGTCTGCGGCAGGCGCGCTGCTCGGATGCTCGGTGCGGCTCGCGCCGTCGCGGAGCGCGTCGATCGCGAAGCCGCTCGGTTCGGGCGTGGCCGGTCGCACCGCATCCTCGAGAATCATGAAGTCGCGCTGCGAGAGCTCGACCCAGCCATCGCGCAGCTGCTCACCCCAAAACTTGGTGTCGCGCGTGAGCTCGAGCATGTCGCGCAGTGGCCGGATGGGCGCGATGCGTGCGCCCGGGAGCCAGTCGACCGGCGCGACCCAGCGGGGCGTGCCGTGCCCGCCGAGTTGGTAAGCCTCGCCGGTGACTCGCCCCGCGGCGACGGCGGCGCGCAGCGGTTCGCCGTCGGGGTTGTATTCGCGCGGCGAGTAGATGACGATGCCATCGGCCTCACGAAATGATGAAACTGGCTGCTCGTTGCCCCACGTCACGCGCGCGACGCCCGTTTCGACGAGCTCGCGGGCGCGATCGAGTGGGTGGACGAGCAGCCAGTATCGAATCGCCACGGTGGCTTAGCGCAGCGCGGTGCTCGGCATGCGCGTGTAGATCTCGCCGGCGACGACGAGGTCTTGCCACGGCATGCCCACGGTCTTGTACACGGTGGGCTTGCTGCGGTCGATGCGCACCTCGCCGCGCACGACGTCGCGCACGGGGATGAGTGACTCGCGGTGCAGCACGCCCTCGGCGATCGCGTGGGCGATCTCGCCCGACTCGTTGACCGCCGTGTCAATGTCTTCGACGATGACGTTCGAGCGTGCCATGAGGGCGGTGTCGAGTTCGCTGCGCTCGTTGTTGTGTGTGCCGAGCGCGACCACGAGGGTGCCCGGGCGCACGAGCGAGCCGTCGAAGAGGGGCTCGCCTGAGCCGGTGGCCGTGATGATGAGGTCGGCCTGCGGAATCGCCGTCTGCGGCGGCATAGCCTGGCCGATGCGGGCGTTCCAGCCGAGCTCGGCCGCGGTGGCGGCGAACATTTCGGTCTTGCGAGCGTTGCGGCCGGCGACGACGAGCTGCTTGAGCTGCGGGTGCAGTTCGCGCAGCACGTGCGCGTGCTTGCGTGCCTGGGCGCCGTAGCCGTACATCACGACGCTGCTCGAGTCGCGGTTGATGAAGCGCGAGGTGACGAGGCTCGTCATGGCGGCGGTGCGGAGGTCGGTGAGCTCGTCGCCGTCGATGACGGCCTTCGGCGTGGTTGTCAGAGCATCCATGAGCACGTAGAGCCCCTGCGCGCGGTCAACGTTGCGGGCCGGGTTGCCCTCGTTGACCGACATGATCTTCGCGCCGACCCAGTCGGGGGCATGCGAGGCCATGAAGAGCAGGCGCTTGCCCTCGTCGAGCTGGAAGAAGCTGCGCGGGAAGTCCTGCGACGGGTCGATCTCGGTCTTCAGCGCGCGCTCGAGGGCGTCGACCGCGTCACCGACTCGAATGTGATCGAGGATGTGCTTGTTGGTGATGTGTGGGATGTTCACGGAAGCGGGTGCTCCTTCAACGCTCGACGGGATGCAGCGGCGAATACCGGGGCGTCGCCGCCCCGTTGCGGGAGGGCGGCCGTGCCTGGCTGAAATGCTACCCGCAGCAACGTCGTGCTTGCAGCGGGATGTCGATTGGATACGTTCAGAGTTCTTCATAGGCACAGAGTTCATCTCCCTGAGAAGGGTGCTGGATCTGTGGTCGGGTCGTAGGCAGAGTTCTCCCCGAGCCCGTCGGCGGGTCTGAAGACAGGACGTTGCGGCCCGACCGGGTCGGCGCGCGTGATGAAGACCTCCCCGAGCGGTGATTCCCACTCGAAGACACCGTTGCCCAAGTGCCGGTATCTCCACGGTCGTTGATGCTTCAGAATATGGTGCTGTCGACACAGGTGTGCCTGGTTATCAACGGAAGTTTTGCCGCTTCTGGGGGAGTGGAACTACTTCACCACGAGCCTCCGACATGGATTCGATGACGTCGTTCGGGTTAATTTGGTGCTTGCAATGACTCCACCACGATCCACCGACATGACCGTGACTCGGAGAGAGCGCCGGAGACACTCCTCCTCGCACCAATGCTCCAGGCGACCCCTAACTGCAGACAGAGGCAAGCGAAGCCTGGCCCGGCTGACGGCGGTGGTATCAACAGGACGCATGGGGTGAACACCAGTAATCCGGACCGCAACCATCGACGATGCGCACGGAATCGCGATCGTGCACGTTGCCTCGTGGCAGACCGCCTACCGAGGGCTCATGCCGAACGATGTGCTCGAGGGGCAGTCCATCGAGAAGCGCGAGGAGCGATGGCGTCGGACCATCAGCGAGCCGAACGCGAAAGGGCAAACACCCGTCGCAGACCGCGACGGCGAGATCGTCGACTGGGCGTCTTCCGGGCCGGGCCGGGACGAAAGATTCTCCGACCAGGGCGAACTCGGGGGCCTCGACTCGCACCCATCCGCGTTGTCGACCGGCGTCGGGCATGCGCTGATCTCAGCCGTCGAACTCGCGCTCAGTGAAGACGGATTCGCTTCCGCCTCCCTCTGGGTCCTCGATGGCAACGCCCGCTCGGCGAGCTTCTACGAACGGCACGGATGGAGCGAGGACGGCAACGTCAAGCTCGATGAACGACCTGACATGACCCTCTTCGAACGGCGCCGAACCAAGTCACTCAGCTGACGCCAACGCCGTGAGTGACCCGACAACACGTCGAACCCCAACCCGCTCACACGCTCGCGCTGGTCTCGCTGCTCGTGGATCGCACTCAACTGCCAGCCGGGCGATCTACTGCGCTACGACACTGACATCGAAGAGCCCAACAACGACTAGCTACCGAGAACCGCCTAGCCAAGCTCCGCGCGAATCGCCTCGACCAGGTCGTCGATGGCCGCATCCGGGGTATCCCACGACGCCATGAGTCGCACGGCGCCGGGCATCGGCGGCCAGTCGTAGAAGCGAACCGTGTCGTGTGCGCGCACGCGGTCGGCGACGCCCTCAGGCAGCACCGGGAAGACTGCGTTCGCCTCGACCTCGAGCGGCACCTCGACGCCAGGCAGTTCGGCGAGCCGGCGGCCGAGCTCGCGCGCCTGCCCGTTCGCGTGCTCGGCGTTGCGGCGCCACAGGTCGCCTTCAAACAGCGCGAGCAACTGTGCCGACACGAAGCGCTGCTTCGACGCGAGCTGCGTCGTGATCTTGCGCAGGTAGGCGGTGCCGGCCACGGCATCCGGGTTGACGACGATGACCGCCTCGGCGCCGAGCGCGCCGTTCTTCGTGCCCCCGAGCGAGATCACGTCGGCGCCCTGCGCGAGCTCGGCCGGCGTCACGCCCTGGGCTGCCGCGGCATTGCTCAGGCGCGAGCCGTCGAGGTGCAGGAACATGCCCGCCTCGTGCACCGCCTCGGCGAGGCGCGCGAACTCGTCGACCGAGTACACCGTGCCGAGCTCGGTTGAGTTGCTCACCGACACCACCTGCGGGGATGCGCGGTGCACGTCGTCGGAGTCGCCCTCGATGAGCAACTCGGGCAGCAGCTTGCCGCCGGGCGCCTCAATCGGCAGCAGCTTGATGCCGCCGACGCGCTCGGGCGCCGCCTGCTCGTCGGTGTTGATGTGTGCCGCGGTGGTGCACATGGCCGTGCCCCACCGCGGCAGCATCGCCTGCAATGACACCACGTTCGCCCCGGTGCCGTTGAACACCGGGAAGACCTCGGCCTGCTCGCCGAACCAGCCGCGCACGACCTCCTGCAAATGCAGGGTGTAAGGGTCGTCGCCGTAGGCGAGCACGTGCCCGCCATTCACCGTGACGATCGCCTCAAGCACTTCGGGGTGCACCCCGGCGTAGTTGTCGGAGCCGAAGTGGTACTGGTTAGCGTCATGCAGCGATGAGATCACGGCGACTATTCTGCCCCGCGCGGCCGAGCGTTCTACGAGCGCGCGGCCCCGGCGGCGCTTGCCGCGAGTTCTTCGGGCGATCGCTCTCGCCACGTGATGAGAAAACGCCGGTCGAATCGCCGCGTGCACTTGCCGCACGACATCGGCCGCGTGGGCCGCCGAAAGCGCACGACCTCGTGGCCGTTCGGGCACTCGCCGTGCCAGCGCGCGAACTCGCGGGCGACCGCGCCGTCGTGCGTACGGCTTCCGGTGTAACCGATGCTGCGCGCGAGCACGAGCCACACCTCGCCGTGGCCCGCGTCGGGCCCGGCGAGGGCATGCGCGATCTCGTGCAGCAGGGTCTGCTCGACGTCGGCGAGCGTCGAGCGCGCGGCCAAATACTGCGACACCGAGATGGTGCGCTTGGTGAAGTTGCACAGACCAGCGCGAGTCTTCGCCGTGTCGAAGCGGAACACCCAGTCGCGGGAAAGATGCCGCGTCATCAGTTCGGTGGCGCGCGTGCGCACCTCATCAAGATCAGCCATGGTCACTGCCTCTCGTTCGTGCGGCCGCGCCACTCGGGCGCCGCCGCGTACTGCCCCGCACGGCAACGACAGCATCGCATCGGCCTCCGACATGATCGTCGGCGCCGAAAAAATCCGCCCTGCTAGGCGTTGATCGAGGTGATGGGCTCGTCGAACTCGTCGGGCGTGCGGTCGCCCTCGAGCTTCGCCCGCACGACGCGAATCGCGAACTTCGTCGAGTTGGCGTGGTCGGCGGGAATCCCGTCGCCCTCGCGGAACTTCAGCGCGCGCTCGAAATCGGCAAGCGACTCGTCGTAACGTTCGAGTTCGAACAGCACCTTGCCACGGTGCTGCAGCGCGAACCCGGCGAGCTCGGCCCAGTCGTGCGCGATCGCCTCTTCGACGCAGTTCGTGAGTTCGTTCAACGACAGGTCGAGCTTGCCCTGGTACTGCGTAACCTGCGCGCGGCGCACGCGCGCCGCGAGCGAGTCCTCGCGCGAGCCAGTGAAACGGGACTGCCGGGCCGCATCCTGCGCCTTGTCAAACGCCTCGTCGAGGCGGTCGAGCATGCGCAGCAGCGCGACCTGCTCATTCAGGGCGGCGAGGGAACGGAACTGCGAAATCTCTTCTAGCCGTGCCGTCGCCGCATCCACATCGATGCGCTCGCGCAGCGTCTCGGGGTCATAGCCAAGAATGATCGGTGAGTCAGACACGCCACCGAGAGTAATGCGCCCTCCTCCAAATGCGCGCGTGCCACCCCGGCGCGGGCGGAGCTAGCCGCGCTCGCGCGCGCGGCCGGTGGTGAAGATGCCCCGACCCGGCACGGGTGAGTCGGTCGCGTCGGCGTCGTGCACCTCGCTCGCGCCCCGCAGCCACTCGATCGTCTGTGGAGCCGAATGCACGGTGGCGGGCGGGAAGCCGGATGCGGCGAGGCGCGGGAGCATCGGCAGCTCGAGTTCGTCGCGACTCGCGACCGCGACGATGTTGCCGAAGCGGCGGCCCTTGAGTACCGCGGGGTCGCTAATGAGCAGTGTCGGACCGATCGCGGCGCGGATGCTCGCCACTTCGCCGCGGGCAAAGCGCAGCTCGTGCCCGTCGGCCACATTCACAAGCACGACACCGTCGGGCGCGAGGAAGGTGGCGATCGCCTGGAAGAACTCGACGCTTGTGACGTGCGCCGGTGTCGACGGGCCGGCGAACACGTCGACGACGATGGCGTCGACGCTGCCCGCCAGGCCGCGCGGCAGCTTTGCGAGCTGCTCGCGCGCATCCCCATAGCGAACCCGAATGGACGCGCTCGCTGGCAGCGGCGCCACCTCGCGGACGAACTCCACGAGATCGCGCTCGAGCTCGATCACCTGCTGACGAGAGCCGGGGCGTGTCGCCTCGACGTAACGCGGAATCGACAGGGCGCCGGCGCCGAGGTGCAGTGCCGTGATTGCCTGTCGCTCACGGAAAGCGAGGTCGAGCACGTGACCCATGTGACGGATGTAGCCGAAGCCAAGGCTCGTCGGGTCAGCCCGGTCGACCTGCGACTGCGGTGTGCCGTCGACAATGAGCTGCACGATCTCGCCATCGAGGACGAACTGGGCCTGCCGGCCGGAGGCGAGAGTGCGGGTGAGGTCGGGGGAGTGCTGGCGCGCCATGATTCGATTATGGCCGCCCGGTCAACAACGGCATCGCCCCGCCCATCCAGCCAACTCGACGGCACGACTTAGGTTCACCTTATTTTGATTAATTCAAAAGAGCGATATTGTTGTGACATGACCACGACGCATGAGCACCCCGCCCCGGAGGCGTGGGCCGCGCGCATCCGCGCGGTCGGACTGCGCGTAACGCCGCGTCGCATCGCGCTGCTCGAAGCACTCGTCGAGCATCCGCATTCGACGGTCGACGAGGTGCACGCACGCGCGTCGACCGCGGTGCCCCACCTCACGAAGCAGGCGGTCTACGTCAGCCTCGGCGACTTCCAACACCACGGCCTTGTACGCCGCATCGACCCGCCGAACTCGCCGGCTCGGTACGAAACCCGCACCGATGACAATCACCACCACCTGGTGTGCGACAACTGCGGCACCATCGTGGACGTCGACTGTTCGGTCGGCGCCGCGCCGTGCCTCCACCCGGTCGACGAGGCCGGCTTCGAGGTGCACCTCGCCGAGGTGACGTACCGCGGCCTCTGTGCCGACTGCCTGGCCGAGCGCAACGCCGCCCGCCAGCCCAATCAGACCACCCCATCCACCCCTACCGAAGAACAGGAGTGATCGTGACCCAGATCGATCCCAATGCACCTGCGACTCGCCAGAATGGCGCGCCCGCCGAGAGCAACCGCAACTCGCTGACCGTCGGCCCGAACGGGCCTATCACCCTCAATGACGTGCACCTCATCGAGACGCTCGCCGCGTTCAACCGCGAGCGCGTTCCGGAGCGCAACCCGCACGCCAAGGGCGCCGGCGCCTTCGGCGAGTGGGAGGTGACCGAGGATGTCTCGAAGTACACGCGCGCCGCCGCCTTCCAGCCGGGCGCGAAGGGTCGCGTCGCGATCCGTTTCTCGACGGTCGCCGGTGAGCAGGGCTCGCCCGACACCTGGCGCGACGTTCGTGGCTTCTCGCTGCGCTTCTACACCGAAGAGGGCAACCTCGACATCGTCGGCAACAACACTCCGGTGTTCTTCATGCGCGACCCCATCAAGTTCCCGAACTTCATCCGCTCGCAGAAGCGACTGCCAGATTCTGGCCTGCGTGACAACACGATGCAGTTCGACTTCTGGACCCTCAACCCCGAGTCGGCCCACCAGGTGACCTACCTCATGGGTTCGCGCGGCCTACCCCGCTCGTGGCGCGAGATGAACGGCTACAGCTCGCACACCTACGCGTGGATCAACGCTGAGGGCGAGCGCTTCTGGGTGAAGTACCACTTCATCTCCGACCAGGGGGTGCACACCCTCACCGACGAAGAGGCTGAGCGCCTCGCGGGTGAAGACGCCGAGTACCACCGCCGCGACCTGTTCGATGCGATCGCCGAGGGCAACTTCCCGAGCTGGCAGATCAAGATGCAGATCATGCCCTACGAGGAGGCGAAGACCTACCGCTTCAACCCCTTCGACCTCACGAAGGTGTGGCCGCACAGCGACTACCCGCTGATCCCGGTCGGCAAGTTCACGCTCAACGAGAACCCGAAGAACTTCTTCGCGCAGATCGAGCAGGCGGCGTTCTCGCCCGGCAACTACGTGCCCGGCACCGGCATCTCGCCCGACAGGATGCTCGTCGCGCGCAGCTTCGCCTATGCCGACGCGCAGCGCGCCCGCATCGGCACGAACTACAACCAGCTGCCGGTGAACCAGCCCATCAACCCGACGAACAGCTACACGTTCGACGGCAACATGCGCTTCGACCACTCGGGTGACGCCCCCGTGTACGCGCCGAACTCGTTCGGTCGCCCCTACGCCGACGAGCTCGGCCAGGTCGAGAACAGCTGGGAGTCGGACGGCGAGCTCGTGCGCAGCACCTACGAGCTACACGCGGAGGACGACGACTTCGGGCAGGCCGGCGCGCTCGTGCGTGAGGTCTGGGACGACGCGGAGCGCGAGCGCTTCGTGAACACCGTCGCCGGCGGCCTTGCCACCGTGCGGGAGCCCGTCCTCTCGAACGCCTTCCAGTACTGGAAGAACGTCGACCAGGCCACCGGTGAGCGCATCGAGGCGAAGGTCCGCGAGGGCCTCGCCAACGCCGGTAAGATCCCCGGCGGCGACCCGGAGCCCGGCGTGTAGCGCCAAGTTCCGACAGCAACAGACCGCGCGTGGCGCTCCCGAGCAATCGGGGGCGCCACGCGCGGTTTCGGAGGCTCGGGCTACTCGCCTCGGAACGCGTCGCTGCCCGGGTCGGCAGGCGGCAGCCCGCCGGTGAGTCGCCAGGCGTTGAGGAAACCGCGCTCGCGGCCGAGGGTTGAGGGCAGGCCATGGCCGGGATAGAAGATGGTGTCGTCCGCGAAGCGGTGGAACACGCGCTCGACCACGTCGCCGAGTAGCTGGGCGTACGCATCCGTGTCGCCAAAGGTGTTGCCGATGCCGCCGGGGAAGAGCGAGTCGCCGGTGATCAGGCGCACCGGATGCTCGGGCACGCGCAGCGCGAGGGCGACCGAGCCGGGCGTGTGGCCGCGCAGGCCAATGATCTCGATCTGCTGGCCGCCGAGCGCGATGGTGTCGCCGTCGTCGAGCGTGTGCTCGGTCGCGCCGGGCAGCTCGCCCGCATCTTCGGCACCTGCATAGCTCGGCACCTCGAAGTGGGCCTTCGTCGCCTCGAGCGCCTGCCAGTGGTCCTGGTGTCGGTGGGTCGTGAGCACTCCGACGACGTGCACCTGCGCCGCGCCGGCGTCGGTGGCGCGGCGGCCGGCCAGGTCGACGAGTTCGGTGATCGCAGGGAGGTTGTCGGCGGCGTCGACGATGAGCGCCGCCCCGGTCGGCACGTCGACGATGACGTAGCAGTTGTTCTCGTAATCGTTGACCTCGGCGTAGTGAAGCTCGAGGTTGCCGAACGCGTCGAGCTTGGGGGAGAAGGGATGCGACATGGTACGACGCTAGCGGGGGAGCCTGGCCCCGCGCATCCGCACCCGACATCCAGAGATCGGGCCTCGCCTTCATGCATGAGTCTGCGCTGGTACACCGCCGTCATCGATTCCGAACAGCCGATCGAGTTTGTGGCGGTGCCAGAGAAGAAGGAGCGCAAGAACCGCCTCCACCTCGACCTCGCCCCGCACAGCAGCCAGGATCGCGACGCCGAGATCGCTAGCCGGAGATGGGGTAGGCTGCACGCTGCGCCGGGATCGACAAAACTCTCTCTGGACACTGCGAATAGTGTCGGGTTATAGTAGATCCTTGCGCTTCGTCGCTCCTTGCCTTCATATTGCGGTCGGCTCGGTTGCTGCAATTCACAAGTCCCTCAGCCCGAAACGCGCGTTACGGGTGCTGTGGCAGGAGTCGAGTTCCAGGTTCTGAACCTGATGAATTCCTCCGAATCACAGGGGAGGCGATGACTTTCGGCAACGGACGGCGGGGCCACCCTCACGCCCAATGCAATCGCGTCCCGCTGGCCAGCGGGACCTGTGGAGGTAACTCTTTTGGCTGCTGCGAATAACGCAACTTACACGCCGAAGTCCGGTCGCGACGCTCACCGCCTGTCGTTCGCGAACATCAAGGACACGCTCGAGGTACCGGATCTGCTCTCGCTGCAGACCGAGTCCTTCGACTGGCTCATCGGCAACGAGTACTGGAAGGCTCGTCGCGACTATGAGATCGAGAACGGGGGCACAGATGTGCCTCGCGTCTCGGGTCTCGAAGAGATCTTCGAAGAGATCTCGCCCATCGAAGACAACGCGGATCAGATGCAGCTGACGTTCCGCAACCCGCAGCTCGAGCCCGAGAAGTACTCGATTGACGAGTGCAAGGAGCGCGGCAAGACCTACTCGGCCCCGCTCTACGTCGAGGCCGAGTTCATGCGTTACGAGACCGGCGAGATCAAGACCCAGACGGTCTTCATGGGCGACTTCCCGCTCATGACCCCGATGGGTACCTTCATCATCAACGGCACCGAGCGTGTCGTCGTCTCGCAGCTCGTGCGCTCGCCGGGCGTCTACTTCGACCGCACTCCCGAGAAGAACTCGGACATCGACGTCTACTCGTCGCGCGTGATTCCTTCGCGCGGTGCCTGGCTCGAGTTTGAGGTCGACAAGAAGGGCCTCGTTGCCGTTCGCATCGACCGCAAGCGCAAGCAGTCGGTCACTGTCTTCCTGCGCGCCATCGGCCTGTCGGAAGAAGAGATCCGCGCCGAGTTCGCTGGCTACGAGACGCTCCTCGACACGCTGTCGAAGGACGACCCGAAGATCCAGACGCAAGAAGACGCGCTCCGCGACATCTACAAGAAGCTGCGCCCGGGCGAGCAGGTGGCCTCGGAGGCCGCCAAGGCGCTCCTCGAGAACTACTACTTCAACGACAAGCGCTACGACCTCGCGAAGGTCGGTCGCTACAAGATCAACCGCAAGCTCGGCCTCGAGGCGCCCATCAGCGACTCGGTGCTCTCGGTGGAAGACATCGTCGGCACGATCAAGTACCTCGTCGCGCTCCAGAAGGGCGAGACGACGATCGAGGGCACCCGCAACGGCGGCGAGCTCACCGACATCCCGCTCGACATCGACGACATCGACCACTTCGGTAACCGTCGCATCCGCGCCGTCGGCGAGCTGATCCAGAACCAGGTCCGCACCGGACTCAGCCGCATGGAGCGCGTCGTGCGGGAGCGCATGACGACGCAGGAGATCGACTCGATCACCCCGCAGTCGCTCATCAACGTGCGCCCCGTCGTCGCTGCCATCAAGGAGTTCTTCGGAACCTCGCAGCTGTCGCAGTTCATGGACCAGAACAACCCGCTCGCAGGCATTACGCACAAGCGTCGCCTCAACGCGCTCGGCCCGGGTGGTCTGAGCCGTGAGCGCGCCGGCGTCGAGGTGCGAGACGTGCACGCCTCGCACTACGGCCGCATGTGCCCGATTGAGACGCCTGAAGGCCCGAACATTGGTCTGATCGGCTCGCTCGCAACGTTCGCGCGCATCAACGCGTTCGGCTTCATCGAGACGCCGTACCGCCGCGTCGAGAACGGCGTTGTCTCGCCGACCATCGAGTACCTCACCGCCGCTGACGAGGACGAGTTCGTGGTGGCCCAGGCCAACGCGCCGCTCGACGCCAACGGTCGCTACATCGAGGACGACGTGCTCGTGCGCACCAAGGGTGGCGAGGTTGAGCTCGTGCCCGCCGGTGAGGTCGACTACATGGACGTCTCGCCGCGCCAGATGGTGTCGGTTGGTACCTCGCTCATCCCGTTCCTCGAGCACGACGACACGAACCGCGCGCTCATGGGCGCGAACATGCAGCGCCAGGCAGTTCCGCTGCTGCGCTCGACCTCGCCGATCGTCGGCACCGGTATGGAGGGTTACACCGCCATCGACGCTGGTGACGTGGTCACCGCGCAGCACGCCGGTGTCGTCACCTCGGTGTCGGCCGACCAGGTGGTCGTGCAGACCGATGAGGGCGGCAGCGAGTCGTACTGGCTCCGCAAGTTCGAGCGTTCGAACGCGGGTACCTGCTACAACCACCGCGTCATCGTCACCGCTGGCGACCGCGTTGAGGTCGGCGAGGTTATCGCCGACGGCCCTGCAACCGAAAACGGTGAGCTCGCGCTCGGCAAGAACCTCCTCGTGGCGTTCATGCCGTGGGAGGGTCACAACTTCGAGGACGCGATCATCATCAGCCAGAACATCGTGAAGAACGATGTGCTCTCCTCGATCCACATCGAGGAGTACGAGGTTGACGCTCGCGACACGAAGCTCGGTAAGGAAGAAATCACCGCCGACCTGCCGAACGTGGGTCAGGACATGCTCAAGGACCTCGACGAGCGCGGCATCATCCGCGTCGGCGCCGAGGTGCAGGCTGGCGACATCCTCGTCGGTAAGGTCACCCCGAAGGGCGAGACCGAGCTGAGCGCCGAAGAGCGCCTGCTCCGCGCGATCTTCAACGAGAAGAGCCGCGAGGTGCGCGACACCTCGCTCAAGGTTCCTCACGGCCAGACCGGCACCATCATCGGCGTCAAGGTGTTTGACGTCGAGAACGGTGACGACGAGCTCGGCTCGGGCGTGAACCAGCGCGTGGTCGTCTACATTGCCCAGAAGCGCAAGATCACCGAGGGTGACAAGCTCGCCGGCCGTCACGGCAACAAGGGTGTCATCGCGAAGATCCTGCCCGAGGAAGACATGCCGTTCCTCGAGGACGGCACGCCGGTCGACATCATCCTGAACCCGCTCGGTATCCCGAAGCGCATGAACCTCGGTCAGGTGCTCGAGTCGCACCTCGGCTGGATCGCGACGCAGGGTTGGGACATCGAGGGCAACCCGGAGTGGGCTGCAAACCTGCCCGAGGAAGCCTTCCACGTGGCCCCCGGCACCAAGGTTGCGACCCCGGTGTTCGACGGTGCGAGCCAGGAGCAGCTCCAGGGCCTGCTCACCTCGACCCGCCCGAACGACGACGGCGAGCGCATGGTGAAGGAAAACGGCAAGGCTCGTCTGTTCGACGGCCGCTCCGGCGAGCCGTTCCCCGACCCGATCTCGGTGGGCTACATGTACATGCTCAAGCTCCACCACCTCGTCGATGACAAGATTCACGCGCGCTCGACGGGCCCGTACTCGATGATCACCCAGCAGCCGCTCGGTGGTAAGGCCCAGTTCGGTGGCCAGCGCTTCGGTGAGATGGAGGTGTGGGCCCTCGAGGCCTACGGCGCCGCCTACACCCTGCAGGAGCTGCTCACGATCAAGTCGGACGACATTGTCGGCCGCGTGAAGGCCTACGAGTCGATCGTCAAGGGCGAAAACATCCAGAAGGCCGGTATCCCCGAGTCGTTCCGAGTGCTCGTGCGCGAAATGCGCTCGCTGTGCCTGAACGTCGAGGTGCTCGCCGCCGATGGCTCCATCGTCAGCCTCGAAGAGAACGACGATGACGCCTACCGTGCTGCCGAAGAACTCGGCATCAACATCTCCACTCGCTTCGAGTCGTCTTCGGTCGACGAGATCTAGTCCACCCCCGATTACGAAGCTTTGTTCCTAGGGAGAATCAAGAATTGATCGACGCAACTAAGTTCGACAGCATCAGCATCGGGCTGGCTACAAGCGAGGACATCCTCGGTTGGTCGCGTGGCGAGGTAAAGAAGCCCGAGACCATCAACTACCGCACCCTCAAGCCCGAGAAGGACGGTCTGTTCGGTGAGCAGATCTTCGGCCCCTCGCGCGACTGGGAGTGCGCCTGCGGTAAGTACAAGCGCGTGCGCTTCAAGGGCATCATCTGTGAGCGCTGCGGCGTTGAGGTGACGAAGTCGGCAGTGCGCCGTGAGCGCATGGGCCACATCAAGCTCGCCGCGCCCGTGACGCACATCTGGTACTTCAAGGGTGTTCCGTCGCGCCTCGGCTACCTGCTCGACATGGCGCCGAAGGACCTCGAGAAGGTCATCTACTTCGCCGCCTACATGGTGGTCGAGATCGACGAAGAGGGTCGTCGCGACGACCTGACCGACCTCGAAAAGGAGAAGAACCTCGAGGTCGACACGCGCGGCAAGCAGCGTGATTCGCAGATCAACGAGCGGATGGCGCAGCTGGAGAAGGACCTCGAGGCACTCGAGGAAGAGGGCGCGACCGCCGACCAGAAGAAGAAGACCAAGGATGCGGCCGAGAAGGAAATGGCTCGGATCCGCAAGGACGTCGACAACGACATCGCGCAGATCGAGCGCGTCTACGAGGGCTTCAAGAACCTGAAGGTTGGCGAGCTCAAGCCGGACGACGCCGACTTCGCCGAGCTCATCGACCGTTACGGTGACTACTTCGAAGCCCACATGGGCGCCGAGGCGATCAAGCGCCGCCTGCAGGACTTCGACCTCGCGACCGAGGCCGAGCTGCTGCGCGACCAGATCCAGAACGGCAAGGGTCAGAAGAAGATCCGCGCCATCAAGCGTCTCAAGGTCGTCACGGCGTTCCTTCAGACAGAGAACAAGCCGGCCGCGATGGTCCTCGACGTGATCCCCGTGATCCCGCCGGAGCTGCGCCCGATGGTGCAGCTCGATGGTGGCCGCTTCGCAACGAGCGACCTCAACGACCTCTACCGTCGCGTGATCAACCGCAACAACCGCCTCATGCGTCTGCTTGAGCTCGGTGCGCCCGAGATCATCGTGAACAACGAGAAGCGCATGCTGCAGGAAGCCGTCGACGCACTGTTCGACAACGGCCGCCGCGGTCGTCCCGTCACGGGTACCGGTAACCGCGCCCTCAAGTCCCTCAGCGACATGCTGAAGGGTAAGCAGGGTCGCTTCCGCCAGAACCTGCTCGGTAAGCGCGTCGACTACTCGGGTCGTTCGGTGATTATCGTTGGCCCGCAGCTGCAGATGCACCAGTGTGGTCTGCCGAAGCAGATGGCGCTCGAGCTGTTCAAGCCGTACGTGATTAAGCGCCTCATCGACCTCGGACACGCGAGCAACATCAAAGCCGCGAAGCGTGCCGTTGAGCGCGCCAAGCCCGAGGTGTGGGACGTCCTCGAAGAGGTCATCCGTGAGCGTCCCGTGCTGCTGAACCGTGCGCCCACGCTGCACCGTCTCGGCATCCAGGCGTTCGAGCCGCAGCTCGTCGAGGGTAAGGCGATCCAGCTGCACCCGCTCGCGTGCTCGGCGTTCAACGCTGACTTCGATGGTGACCAGATGGCCGTGCACCTGCCGCTTTCGGTTGAGGCACAGGCTGAGGCCCGCGTGCTCATGCTCGCGTCGAACAACATCCTCAAGCCGTCGGACGGCCGCCCCGTGACTCTGCCTTCGCAGGACATGGTTGCCGGTCTGTACCACCTCACCTTCCTTCGTGAGGATGCTGCCGGCGCCGGCCGCGTGTTCGGCTCGGTTGCTGAGGCGATCATGGCGCAGGACGAGGGCACGCTGCACCTCAACGCTCCGGTCAAGATCCGCCTCGAGGGCGTCACGTTCCACCCGGCCGAGGCCCCCGAGGGCTTCGTCGAGGGTCGTCCGGTCGTCAAGGACACGACGCTGGGTCGCGCCCTGTTCAACGAACTGCTGCCCGACACCTACCCGTACCTCGAGGACGTCATGACCAAGGGTCGTCTCTCGGGCGTGGTGAACTACCTCGCCGAGCGGTACGACAAGGACGTAGTGGCGGCCACGCTTGACCGCATCAAGGACTCGGGCTTCCACTGGGCCACGCGTTCGGGCATCTCGCTGTCGTTCTCCGACGTCGTGATCCCCGACACCAAGGCCGAGATCGTCGCCGAGACCGAGACCAAGGTTGCGCAGCTGCGCGAGGACTACCAGATGGGTCTGTCGACGCAGCAGGAGTACCGCGACCAGACGATCGCGCTGTGGGAGGAGGCGACCGAACGCGTCGCCGCCGACACCCGGGAGCAGTTCCCCGAGACCAACTCGATTCACCGCATGGTGACGGCAGGTGCAAACGGTAACTGGCTGCAGGTTCGTCAGATCGCCGGTATGCGCGGCATCGTGGCAAACCCGAAGGGTGAGAAGATCGCCCGCCCGATCATTCACTCGTACCGCGAGGGTCTGACCGTGCTCGAGTACTTCTCGTCGACCCACGGTGCTCGTAAGGGCCTTGCCGACACCGCGCTCAAGACCGCCGACTCGGGGTACCTCACGCGTCGTCTCGTCGACGTGTCGCAGGACGTCATCATTCGTGAAGACGACTGCGGTACCCACAAGGGCATCGTGCTGCCGATCGCGCAGACCGACAAGGACGGCAACGTCTCGCTCGCCGATAACGTCGAGAACTCGGTGTACGCACGTACGCTGGCGACCGACGTCACGAACGCCGCAGGCGACGTGCTCGCTCACGCGGGCGAGTCGGTTGGCGACGTGCTCATCGAGCGCCTGCTCGGTGAGGGAGTCCGCGAAGTGACGATCCGTTCGGTGCTCTCGTGCGAGTCGCAGGTCGGTGTCTGCGCCAAGTGCTACGGCCGTTCGATGGCGTCGAGCGAGCTCGCCGACCTCGGCGAGGCCGTCGGTATTATCGCGGCCCAGTCGATCGGTGAGCCCGGCACGCAGCTGACCATGCGTACCTTCCACACCGGTGGTATTGCCGGTGCGGCCGACATCACGCAGGGTCTTCCGCGTGTTCAGGAGCTCTTCGAGGCTCGTACCCCGAAGGGTGCGGCGCCGCTCGCGAAGGTGGCCGGTACGGTCACGTTCCAGGACACCGAGCGCCAGCGCAAGATCGTGCTCGAGCCCGACAACAAGGACGACGAGACGCTCACCTACCCGGTGTCGCGCTTCTCGGAGTTCCTCGTCGAGGACGGCGACCACGTCGAGCCCGGCCAGCAGCTCGTTGAGGGTCCGCTCGACCCGAAGGACGTGCTCGAAGTGCTCGGCACCACCGCGGTGCAGAAATACCTCGTCGGTGGCGTGCAGGACGTCTACAACTCGCAGGGTGTGCCGATCCACGACAAGCACATTGAGGTCATCGTGCGCCAGATGCTGCGCAAGGTCACCATCAATGACTCGGGTGAGACCGACATGCTTCCCGGTGAGCTCGTCGACCGCCAGCGCTTCCAGGCGACCAACCGCCAGGCGGTGACCGAGGGCCGCCGCCCCGCGTCGGGTCGCCCCGAGGTTATGGGTATCACCAAGGCGTCGCTCGCGACCGAGTCGTGGCTGTCCGCCGCGTCGTTCCAGGAGACCACCCGCGTCCTGACGCAGGCGGCGATGGAGCAGAAGACCGACCCGCTTCTCGGCCTCAAGGAGAACGTCATCATCGGTCGTCTCATCACCGCCGGTACCGGTATGCCCGAGTACTCGGAGCAGGTCGTTGAGCCCACCGAAGAAGCGCGCAACGAGCGCTACCCGTACGCCGAGGCCGACGCGCTCGACTTCAGCAACGACCTCTCGTTCGCTGACTTCGACTCGTTCTCGGGTAACGACGACTTCGGCAACATCGACTTCAACTAGAAGTCGTCGCAACCGAACTCGCACTCCACAGCGATGCCCCGAACCTCCAGGTTCGGGGCATCGCCCGTTTCCGCGTGCCGTAGCCGGGTTTCGGGCCCGCGCACGGTTACCCTGGCGGCATGAGTGACCAGTACCGACCGCAGCCGTACGACGATGGGCCCCGCACGACCGTCGACCCGCACCTGCTGCCACAGCGCCCCGCCTCGGCTGCTTCGCAGCCCGAGCAGGCGGATGCGCCGAAGGCGACGGACGCGCCGGTCGAGAACCCGACTCCAGCATCCGAGCCCGCCGCAGTATCCGAGCCCGTCCCCGAGGCGCCGGCGGATGCGGGCGAGCAGCCGAGCAACGCGTTTGCCGTCGGCACCGATGGCGAGACCTCGCGCGAGACACCCGCCGAGGGCTTCGACGCGCCGGGCGCAGCGCCCGCGGGGGATGCCCGCCTCAACGAAGCGGTAGCCCGCTCGCGTTCGATCCCGGTCGACGAAACTGGGGCGGGCGCAACGCTCGACGCCGAGCCTGACACGGCGACGCGCGCCTACGACGCCGATGCCTACGGCACGGATGCGCCGGCGGCCGAGTCCGCCACGGACGCGAACGTCGCGCCGCTCGATATGCCCGTCGGTGCGGTCAACGACCGCACCGATGAACCCGATATCTACGCCGACGCCGACCCCGCGACGACGCAGCTCGACGACCCGGTACCGGCGACGCCCACCGAGGCCCCGACGACCTCGCCGACGGAGGGGCTCATTGTTGAGCCCGACAAGCGTGGCAACCGCGGCTTCGCGTTCTTCACCGCGCTGCTCGCAATCGTCGTATTCGGCGCCCTCTATGCGGTCGCATTCGCGGCCGCCCGCATGATCTTCACGACCGGCGGCGACTTCGTCGGTGGCATCTTCGAGTTCATCGGCACGGCGCCGTTCTACGTGCCGGTAGCTCTGTTCGGCATCTTCCTCATCGTGTGGTCGCTCATTGCGAACCGCGCGGGCTGGTGGTCGTACATCGTCGCGAGCCTGATCGCGGCCGTGCTGACGGGCGGCGGCTACTACGTGGGCGTCGCCTTCCAGGACGTCGTGAATGGCCAGCCCTGGTCGAATGACACCTTCGAAACCGCTATTCGCTCGGCCGAGCACCTGCCGGGTGCGCTGCTCGCCTTCATCGCGGGTCGTGAGAGCGCGCTGTGGATCGGTGGCATCGCCGCCCTGCGCGGCCGCAGCGTGAAGAAGCGCAATGCCGCAGAGCGCGCCGAGTATGAGCGCAAGGTGGCCGAGGAGCGCGAGTACGAGGCCCAGCGAACGTCGATCACCTTTGACGAGGGACGCTAACTTCATGGCGCAGGTCGCCGCGACGTTCGAGGTACCGAACGGCTGGGAGAAGTTCGAGTGGGAAGGCACGCTCGGGGGAGTGCGCCACCTTGCCGTGAGCGGCGACTTCCGCCCGAACGTGCTCGTCACCCTCGACAAGTGGCCGGGTCAGGTCGGCGCGCAACAGGCCGACGAGATTCTCGGCGAGCAACTGGTGGCCGCAGGCGCCGAGGTCGCCGAGCGCGAGACCTTTGCCGAGCCGCGTCCCGGCGTCGAGATCGCGACGCTACAGCGCGACGAAGCTGGCGCATCCGTCCGTGTGCGCTATCGCGTACAACTGCTCGAAGCCGGCGCTGATACGCTTGTGCTTACCGCGGTCGCGACCTACCTGCTCGAGCAGGCCGATGGCGTCGAAGGCGACGTCACGCGCATCCTCCGGAGTGTCGATCTGACGGCCTCCGCGACACGCGACGCTTGACCGCCACATTCTGTCTGGTTAGACTAGATCGGTACGCCGCCCTCTGGCGTGCCTCAAATTCATGCCGTCGCCGCGGTCACAGCGGTCGGTAGGAGTGTTTGCCCGGCGAAGTCCAGGCCGAACATGTATCCAGTCCAGCGTCGTCCATGCACGGCCGCGACGGGGTGAGGCGCGAGTTTCAGAGCAGCTGCCGCGTGCAGCAAGGCGAAAGCACAATCAATTTCAAGGAGATTAACCAGTGCCAACCATTCAGCAGTTGGTCCGCAAGGGCCGCAAGCCCAAGGTGACCTCGTCCAAGTCGCCGGCTCTGAAGGGCAACCCCCAGCAGCGTGGCGTATGCACCCGTGTGTACACCACCACCCCGAAGAAGCCGAACTCGGCACTGCGCAAGGTGGCCCGTGTGAAGCTTTCGAACGGCACCGAAGTTACCGCCTACATCCCCGGTGAGGGACACAACCTGCAGGAGCACTCGATGGTGCTCGTGCGTGGCGGTCGTGTGAAGGACCTCCCGGGCGTGCGTTACCGCATCGTCCGCGGTGCCCTCGACACCCAGTCGGTCAAGGACCGCAAGCAGGCTCGTAGCCGCTACGGCGCGAAGAAGGAGAAGTAATGCCTCGTAAGGGTCCCGCGCCTAAGCGCCCCGTAGTGATCGACCCGGTGTACAGCTCGCCGGTCGTGACGCAGCTCATCAACAAGATCCTCCTCGACGGTAAGAAGTCGCAGGCCGAGCGCATCGTTTACGGTGCCCTCGAGAACGTCGCGAAGAAGTCCGACCAGGACGCCGTCGCGACCCTCAAGAAGGCCCTCGACAACGTTCGCCCGACCCTTGAGGTTCGTTCGCGCCGCGTCGGCGGTTCGACCTACCAGGTTCCGGTTGAGGTCAAGCCGCTTCGCGCGAACACCCTCGCGCTGCGCTGGCTCACCGGCTACGCCAAGGCTCGTCGCGAGAAGTCGATGACCGAGCGTCTCACCAACGAGATCCTCGACGCCTCGAACGGCCTCGGCGCCGCCGTGAAGCGTCGCGAAGACACGCACAAGATGGCCGAGTCGAACAAGGCCTTCGCCCACTACCGCTGGTAGTTCTTAGACCGGTCAACGTGGCGTGCTAAGCACTCATGTTGGCCGGTCTTGCTTCAGACGCGTTTACCGGCGCATCCTCGCTTTTTCAGTTCCAAACACAACGGGAGACATCCGTGGCACAGGCAGTGCAGACGAACCTCAGCAAGGTTCGAAATATCGGCATCATGGCGCACATCGATGCTGGTAAGACCACGACCACCGAGCGCATTCTTTTCTACACGGGTGTAAACCACAAGATCGGTGAGACCCACGATGGTGCCGCCACCATGGACTGGATGGCGCAGGAGCAGGAACGCGGTATCACCATTACCTCCGCGGCGACCACCTGCTCGTGGGGCGACACCCAGATCAACATCATCGACACCCCCGGTCACGTTGACTTCACCGTTGAGGTTGAGCGCTCGCTGCGCGTCCTCGACGGCGCCGTCGCCGTGTTCGACGGCAAGGAGGGTGTTGAGCCCCAGTCCGAGACCGTGTGGCGTCAGGCTGACAAGTACAACGTCCCCCGCATTTGCTTCGTCAACAAGATGGACAAGCTCGGCGCGGACTTCTACTACTCGATCGACACGATCAAGTCGCGCCTCGGCGTGAAGCCGCTCGTTCTGCAGCTTCCGATCGGTGTTGAGAACGACTTCATCGGTGTTGTCGACCTCATCAACATGCGCGCGCTCACCTGGCGCGGCGACGCCAAGGGCGTCGTGGCACAGGGCGCCGAGGCCGAGATCGAGGAGATCCCCGCCGACCTGCTCGAGCGCGCCGAAGAGTACCGCGCCGAGCTGCTCGAGGCCGTTGCTGAGTCGAGTGACGAGCTGCTCGAGAAGTACCTCGGTGGCGAAGAGATCTCGATCGAAGAGCTTCAGGCCGGCATCCGCCAGCTCACCATCGCGGGCGAGGCATTCCCCGTGCTGTGCGGTACCGCGTTCAAGAACCGCGGCATCCAGCCGATGCTCGACGCGGTCGTCTCGTACCTCCCCTCGCCCCTCGACGTGCCGCCGATGGTTGGTCACGACGTCAAGGACGAGGAGATCGAGATCATCCGCAAGCCTTCGACCGACGAGCCCTTCGCGGCGCTCGCGTTCAAGGTTGTTGCGCACCCGTTCTATGGTCGCCTCACCTACCTCCGCGTTTACTCGGGCCACGTCGAGGCCGGCACCCAGGTGCTCAACTCGACGAAGGGCAAGAAGGAGCGCATCGGCAAGCTCTTCCAGATGCACGCCAACAAGGAGAACCCCGTCGAGTCGGTTACCGCCGGTCACATCTACGCGGCCATCGGTCTGAAGGACACCACCACCGGTGACACCCTCTCGGCGCTCGACGCGCCCGTGATCCTCGAGTCGATGAGCTTCCCGGAGCCCGTCATCTCGGTGGCTATCGAGCCGAACTCGAAGGCCGACCAGGAGAAGCTCGGCACCGCGATCCAGAAGCTTGCCGAAGAGGACCCGACGTTCCGCGTCGAGCTCAACCACGAGACCGGTCAGACGACCATCTCGGGCATGGGCGAGCTCCACCTCGATATCCTCGTCGACCGCATGAAGCGCGAGTTCAAGGTTGAGGCGAACATCGGTAAGCCGCAGGTCGCTTACCGCGAGACCCTCCGCCGCCCGGTCGAGAAGTACGACTACACCCACAAGAAGCAGACCGGTGGTTCCGGTCAGTTCGCGAAGGTGCAGATCAGCCTCGAGCCCATGGAGGTCGAGGGCGACAAGGTGTACGAGTTCGAAAACGCCGTGACCGGTGGTCGCGTGCCTCGCGAGTACATCCCCTCGGTTGACGCGGGTATCCAGGACGCGATGCGTGTTGGTATCCTCGCTGGCTACCCGATGGTCGGCGTGAAAGCGATTCTGGTTGATGGCGCGTACCACGACGTTGACTCGTCGGAAATGGCCTTCAAGATTGCTGGTTCGATGGCGTTCAAGGAGGCCGCTCCCAAGGCGAGCCCCGCGCTGCTCGAGCCGCTCATGAAGGTCGAAGTGCGTACGCCTGAGGAGTACATGGGTGACGTTATTGGTGACCTGAACTCCCGTCGTGGCCAGATCCAGTCGATGGAAGACGCCTCGGGCGTCAAGGTGGTGCGCGCGCTCGTGCCGCTGTCCGAGATGTTCGGGTACATCGGCGACCTGCGCAGCAAGACCTCTGGTCGCGCTGTGTACTCGATGGAGTTCGACTCCTACTCGGAGGTCCCGAAGGCTGTTGCCGACGAGATCATCCAGAAGAGCAAGGGCGAGTAGCCTCCCCGTAGCTCCGGCTTCGGTCAGGCGCCATGCGCTAGGCCGAGTAACATTTATTCATCTGTCCAAGTTTTAAAGTTTCGATCCGCGCTGTATCGTGGAGCGATTCCAGTAACAGTCCTGAGGAGGACCCACAGTGGCCAAGGCCAAGTTTGAGCGGACCAAGCCGCACGTAAACATCGGAACGATCGGTCACGTCGACCACGGCAAGACGACGCTCTCCGCCGCGATCTCGAAGGTGCTTGCTGACAAGTACCCGTCGGAGACCAACGTGCAGCGCGACTTCGCCTCGATCGACTCGGCTCCGGAAGAGCGCCAGCGCGGCATCACGATCAACATCTCGCACATCGAGTACGAGACCCCGAAGCGTCACTACGCCCACGTTGACGCCCCGGGTCACGCTGACTACGTGAAGAACATGATCACCGGTGCTGCCCAGATGGACGGCGCGATCCTCGTTGTCGCCGCGACTGACGGCCCGATGGCGCAGACCCGCGAGCACGTGCTGCTCGCCAAGCAGGTTGGCGTTCCCTACCTGGTTGCTGCTCTCAACAAGTCGGACATGGTTGACGACGAAGAGATCCTGGAGCTCGTTGAGCTCGAGGTCCGCGAGCTCCTCGCTTCGCAGGGCTTCGACGAGGACGCTCCTGTCGTTCGCGTCTCGGCGCTTAAGGCGCTCGAGGGCGACGAGAAGTGGGTCCAGTCGGTCCTCGACCTCATGGAGGCTGTCGACGAGAGCGTTCCGGACCCGGAGCGTGACCGCGAGAAGCCTTTCCTCATGCCGATTGAGGACGTCTTCACCATCACCGGTCGTGGCACCGTTGTGACCGGCCGCGCCGAGCGCGGTACCCTCGCGATCAACTCGGAAGTTGAGATCGTTGGTATCCGCCCGACCCAGAAGACCACCGTTACCGGTATCGAGATGTTCCACAAGCAGCTCGACGAGGCGTGGGCCGGTGAGAACTGTGGTCTCCTGCTCCGTGGTCTCAAGCGCGAAGACGTCGAGCGTGGCCAGGTTGTGGCCAAGCCCGGTAGCGTGACCCCGCACACCAACTTCGAGGGCACTGCCTACATCCTCTCGAAGGACGAGGGTGGCCGTCACAACCCGTTCTACTCGAACTACCGCCCGCAGTTCTACTTCCGTACTACGGACGTGACCGGCGTTATCACCCTGCCTGAGGGCAAGGAAATGGTTATGCCTGGTGACACCGTTGACATCACGGTCGAGCTCATCCAGCCGATCGCCATGGAAGAGGGCCTCGGCTTCGCGATCCGTGAGGGTGGCCGCACCGTTGGTGCCGGTACCGTCACCTCGATCCAGAAGTAGTTTCTGACTCCGCTCTGCGGGCCGGACGCAATCGCGTCCGGCCCGCAGTCGTTTTCCGCGCTTGTGGATAACTGGGGCGGCGAGTGCGAAAGCCTTGGCATGCTGGAGTGCCGGGAACTTTCCTGCGGTTCGGGCACTCTAACCACGAGGTGCGCCCGTGCGTCCGTGGCCATCATGAATTCTGAACAGTAAAAGGGTGATGCATGTCGAACCAGCAACCACCGAGCGACCCGTACGGGAACCAGTGGCGAGGCACTCCGCCTGAGGGGGAGGGCGGCGAGGCATGGCCCCGGCATGAGTGGTCGCAGCCGCACCAACTAGGTGGGTCGGATACGCAGACGCCGCAGTATGGCCAGCAAGCGGGTTACGGGCACCAGCAGAACTACGGGCAACAGCAGCAGTACGGGCAACAGCAGCAGTACGGGCAACAGCAGCAGTACGGGCAGCAACAGCAGTCGTACGGTTACGAAGCAGCTCAGGGATACGCAGGCAACGACGCGAACGCGGGCAATCCTTGGCAACAGCAGCAGGGCCAGGCCGCGAAGCGCCGACGCGGGTGGCTTATCCCAGTCGCCGCGGTCGCGGCCATCGCGGTGATCGGTGGTGCGATCTGGGGTGGCATCGCGCTCTTTAGCGGTCAGGGCCGGGGAGCCGCCTCTGCCGAGGAAGCGGTCGACAATCTCATCACCTCGGGCACCAACCTCGACTACATCGGTTCGTTCGCGATGGTCGCTCCGAGCGAGGCTGCGATCTTCACTACCGCGGCCGAGCGACTGCTCGCGAGCGACTTCGGCGACATCGGCGACGGGGTCAGCCTGAGTGATGGGCTTGACGAGCTCGCCTCGGCGTCAACCACGAAGACCGAGGGGCTCGAGTATGAGACCGAGGAACTCGCCGAGGGCGTTGAGCGTGTGAATATCACCGCGGGTACCGTCACCGTCGACGGAGACCGGGACGCGATCACCCAGGCGACCGAGAGCGTCATCCGCTCGCTCGCGTACGAGGGTGCGCTGCTCCAGGGCGAGAGCGAGTCCGAGGCGGTGGCCACGGCGGAGGACGCCGCCGATGAGGCAATGTCCGAGTACGACTTCGATGATGAGTACCCGCAGACGTACGACTTTGCCGACGAAGACTTCAACTCGCTGATCTCGACGTATGAGGACGGCAAGTGGTACGTCAGCGTAATGCTGAGCGGGGCCGATTATGCGCTCGGTGGAATGAGCGGCGACAAGATGTCGAGCTTCGATGTTGTCGACGGCAACGGCGCGGCAAGCCCCGAAGAGGCCGGCATGCAGGCGCTCGAATCGGTGTTTGAGCTGGCGTCCGGCGGTGGCAATTTTGACACCGCGGTTGGTGCGTTCGCTCACCCCGAGCGGCTGCTGTTCTCGATGTTCTCGCAGACCTATGGCTCGGGGAGTGGGTACAACTCCTACGCCGACTACACCTTCGGGGGTGGCTTCACGACGATCGACGTCAATGGCGTCACGATGATTCGTCCTGACAACATCACGATCGACGACGGCTACAGCACGATGACGATCGACGGCACCTGCGTGCGACGGGACTCGACCTACTCAGACGACATGTGCCTCGAGGACCTCTCGGTCGCATCCGCGCTCGGACTCGACGAGCTCGGCATTGCGGTCGTCGAGGAAGACTCGGGCTGGGTGGTCAGTCTCTACAAGACCGCCGAGGTGTGGCTCGATACCGCGGTAGAGAACTACCTCGTGCTCCGCGACGAGGGCCGCCTCAGCGAACTGCAGTTCTAGTCCGGCTGCGCCCGCGCGACTGAATACGCGCACATTGCGATGCGCCTGTAAGCAAGCGCCGGTAGCGATGCGGTGCGGGTTGAATGCTTGACGGGCCGAACGCGGGGCCTTCCGCCGAGGATGTGCATAAGCGCCTGTCCACATCAGCAGGGGAGGGAACGGCGGAGCAGCGGCGCCGACGCAGCGGCTCGCGGCGCGCGCGATCGCGATTGGCCATCGCAACGTGGGTGTCGTGTCGGGTACTGGTGCCGCCGCGCTCTGGCACTTGCCACTCGACTCCCGGCGATTGACGAACGCGATCAGTGTCACTCGTGCCTCGGCAGGCAGGCCCTCAAAGGGACTCGAGTTTCGCCGCAGCGCACTCGAGGACGACGACATCGCTGAGGTTGCAGGCATCCGCCTCACATCGATCACGCGCACCCTCCGGGATCTCGCGATCGCGCTGCCGATCGAAGAATCCTTTGCTGCGATGAACGCAGCACGCCGACACGGGCACGACTTCAGCGCGCTGCGAAACTATGACGGCGAGGCGGCGGCGCGCATCCGTTGGTTGCTCAACCACGCCCATGACAGGTCCGACAGCTTGGGGGGAGTCGCTGTTCGACTATCGCCTGCTGATGGAGGGCCTCGCGTTGCCGTTGCGTCAGCCAAGCGTGTCTGACGTCAACGGTACGTTCCTCGCCCGACCCGACCTGCTGTGGGAGACCGGCGCAATCCACGAGTTCGATGGCACCGCGAAGTGGCTCGGAGCTGACGGCACCGCCGACGTCAAGCGCATCCGGCAAGCGCAGCGCCGTGCAGCCGATCTCGAAGCGGCGAGCCAACTGATCTCGTCCCGCGCATCCGGCGAGACTCCGCCCACCGCATCCGTCGTGGCCGGTATCTCTATCTGCGCGCACCAATTCGCGATCAGCTGGAGTTTTCTACGTTCGATGCGCCCACCCGCAGCCCTACTAGAAAGCCGCGCGGTGAGGTCGTGCCTGCTTCCGGTGTGATGCAGTCTTCTACGAACGCTGCGGTCGTAGCTGCAGCGACTCTAGAAAACTGCACGGTGGTGGTCGCGGCAGGTGTGCTGGCTGTAAATGAGTGGGTGCGCGGGTGCTGCGGTCAGGCAGTAGGGTGGTGGTGACGGAGGGCGGCGAAGGAGCCGCGGGACCGTCTGGCGGAGGTCCGAATCGGCCCGCCAGAATTCGCGACACGCCCGGGTTGCATGAACTTGAAATGTCGGGCTAAACTAAACCAGTTCAACATTCCTGTTGTGCTGCGGCGCTGTTGTGCCCGGCCTGCAGCAGGATCACTGCCGAACACGTGACTCGCCGCCCGACTCTTTCGGAGGCAGACGGGTCCGGCGGCAGGAGAGCACGGCTCCGGTGCGTACCGGAAACACCGAGGCGCAAGCCTCGACCGTATCCCCGCGTGCCGTACATCAGCCTGAGCGAAGCGCTCCGGGCAGGTGAACTTGACAGATAAACAGTGGTGCACTTTTCAGCTGGTCACAGCCGAGATTGCATGTGAGGCCAAACCGGCCCGAACGAATTAGGAGTAGGACATGGCGGGACAGAAGATCCGCATCCGACTGAAGTCGTATGACCACGAGGTCATCGACAGCTCCGCGCGCAAGATCGTCGACACGGTTACTCGCGCTGGTGCCTCCGTCATTGGGCCCGTCCCGCTTCCGACGGAGAAGAGCGTGGTGACGGTTATCCGTTCGCCCCACAAGTACAAGGACAGCCGCGAGCAGTTCGAGAAGCGCACCCACAAGCGCCTGATCGACATTGTCGACCCCACTCCGAAGGCTGTCGACTCGCTCATGCGTCTCGACCTTCCGGCCGATGTCAACATCGAGATCAAGCTCTAGAGGGATTCATGTCTATCGCTACTAAGACCTACAAGGGGCTGCTCGGCACCAAGCTGGGCATGACCCAGCAGTGGGACGCAGAGAACCGTCTCGTCCCCCTCACCGTGATTCAGGTGAGCCCCAACGTCGTGACCCAGATCATGACGCAGGAGAAGAACGGCTACGACGCCATTCAGATCGCCGCGGGCGCTATCGAACTCCGCAAGGTTTCGCAGCCCCTCGCTGGCCACTTCAAGGCCGCCGGCGTGACCCCGCGTCGCCACGTAACTGAAATCCGCACCGCTGACGCCGCAGACTACGCGCTCGGCCAGGAACTGAATGTCGAGCTTTTCGAAGCCGGCCAGCTCGTCGACGTCGTTGGTACGTCGAAGGGTAAGGGTTTCGCCGGTGTTATGAAGCGCCACAACTTCAAGGGCGTTAGCGCATCGCACGGTGCGCACAAGAACCACCGCAAGCCCGGCTCGATCGGTGCTTCGGCCACCCCGAGCCGTGTCTTCAAGGGCACGCGCATGGCTGGCCGCATGGGTCACGACCGCGTGACCGTCCAGAACCTCACCCTCCACGGCATCGACGTGGAACGGGGTCTGCTGCTGGTCAAGGGTGCCGTTCCCGGCGCCAAGGGCCGCCTTGTTTTCGTCCGCAACGCAGTGAAGGGGGCCTAGCCAAATGGCTGCCAACACCATTGATGTCCTCGACGCAACCGGCAAGAAGTCGGGCACCGTTGAGCTCCCCGCTGAGCTCTTCGACGTCGAGCTGAACGTCCCCCTCGTGCACCAGGTGGTCGTGGCCCAGCAGGCCGCCGCCCGCCAGGGTACGCACAAGACCAAGAACCGCGGCGAGCGCTCGGGCGCCGGCCGTAAGCCGTTCAAGCAGAAGGGCACGGGTAACGCCCGTCAGGGTTCGATCCGCATGCCGCAGCACCGCGGCGGTGGCATCGTTCACGGCCCGACCCCGCGTGACTACTCGCAGCGCACCCCCAAGAAGATGGTTGCCGCAGCCCTGCTGCAGTCGCTGTCGGACCGCGCTCGTGGTGGCCGCGTGCACGTGTTCACCGAACTCGTGACCGGCGAGGCCCCCTCGACCAAGGCCGCGATCTCGGCATTCCGTACCGCTGCTGAAGGCCGCAACGTGCTCGTCATCGTTGAGCACGACGACCTCCTCACCCGCCGTTCGGTGCGCAACATCGAGCACGCCCACGTGCTCTCGGCGGACCAGCTGAACGCATACGACGTGCTCGTTGCCGATGACGTGGTCTTCCTCAAGAGCGCGTTCGACGGCTTCGTCGCCGCGAAGACCAACAAGGAGCTGCAGGCATGAGCGACATCTACAAGGACCCGCGCGATGTCATCATCCGCCCGGTGATCTCGGAGAAGAGCTACGGCCTCATCGACCAGGGCAAGTACACCTTCGAGGTGGCACCCGACGCGAACAAGACCGAGATCAAGATCGCGATCGAGCGCATCTTCGACGTGCAGGTTGACCGCATCAACACCCTTAACCGTCAGGGCAAGACTCGCCGGACTCGTTTCGGCATGGGCAAGCGCAAGGACACCAAGCGCGCCATCGTGACCCTGAAGTCCGGCACTATCGACATCTTCTCGAACGTCGGCTAACCGGAGGACTGAGTAAAAATGGCGATTCGTAAATTCAAGCCCACGACTCCCGGTCGTCGTGCTGGTTCGGTCTCGGAGTTCACCGAGATCACCCGCTCGACCCCCGAGAAGTCGCTGCTGCGCCCGCTGCCCAAGACTGGTGGCCGTAACAACCAGGGTCGCATCACGACCCGTCACATCGGTGGTGGCCACAAGCGCCAGTACCGCGTGATCGACTTCCGTCGTAACGACAAGGACGGCGTCAACGCCAAGGTCGCTCACATTGAGTACGACCCGAACCGTACCGCTCGCATCGCGCTCCTGCACTACTTCGACGGCACCAAGCGATACATCATCGCGCCGAACAAGCTCAAGCAGGGCGACATCATCGAGTCGGGCGCCAGCGCCGACATCAAGCCCGGCAACAACTTGCCGCTGCGCAACATCCCGACCGGTACCGTCGTGCACGCCGTTGAGCTGCGCCCCGGTGGCGGCGCGAAGCTCGGACGTTCG
Source organism: Gulosibacter sediminis (assembly GCF_030011715.1). Classification (NCBI taxonomy): domain Bacteria; kingdom Bacillati; phylum Actinomycetota; class Actinomycetes; order Micrococcales; family Microbacteriaceae; genus Gulosibacter; species Gulosibacter sediminis. The sequence goes on from NZ_JASCYH010000013.1 coordinate 34,139, forward strand.
GCCGGCGCCTCGGTCCGCCTCGTCGCAAAGGACGGCCCCTACGCCCAGCTGCGCCTGCCCTCGGGTGAGGTTCGCAACGTGGATGCACGCTGCCGCGCGACCGTCGGCGAGGTTGGTAACGCTGAGCAGTCGAACATCGACCTCGGTAAGGCCGGCCGTAAGCGCTGGAAGGGCGTTCGCCCGACCGTGCGTGGTGTCGTCATGAACCCGATCGACCACCCGCACGGTGGTGGCGAGGGTCGTACCTCGGGTGGTCGTCACCCGGTGAGCCCGTGGGGTAAGCCTGAGGGCCGCACCCGCAAGCCCAACAAGGACTCGGACAAGCTCATTGTCCGCCGTCGCCCGACTGGCAAGAAGCGCAAGTAGTAGGAGTTCAAGAAGATGCCTCGCAGTCTGAAGAAGGGCCCCTTCGTTGACGAGCACCTGCTGCAGAAGGTGCTGAAGCAGAACGAAGCCGGTTCGAAGAATGTCATCAAGACCTGGTCGCGCCGATCGATGATCGTGCCCGACATGCTCGGCCACACGATCGCCGTGCACGACGGTCGCAAGCACATCCCGGTATTCGTTACCGAGACGATGGTTGGCCACAAGCTCGGTGAGTTCGCACCGACCCGCACCTTCCGCGGTCACGTGAAGGACGACAAGAAGGGTCGCCGCCGCTAAGCGGGGGCGTGAAGGAGGAAATTATGGTGGAGTCGATCGCCCGCGCGCGTCACATCCGCGTTACCCCTCAGAAGGCTCGCCGCGTCGTCAACCTGATCCGCGGCAAGCAGGCGCTCGAAGCGCTTGCCATTCTGAAGTTTGCACCGCAGGGTGCTTCGGAGCCGGTGTACAAGGTCGTGGCCTCGGCCATCGCAAACGCCCGCGTCAAGGCTGACAACTCGAACGAGTTCCTTGACGAGCGTGACCTGTACGTCAGCACCGCATTCGTCGATGAGGGTGTCACCCTCAAGCGCTTCCGTCCGCGCGCCCAGGGGCGTGCCGGTCGCATCAACAAGCGCACCAGCCACATCACGGTCATTGTCTCGACCCCCGAGACCGAAGAGCAGAAGGCGGCGAACTAATGGGCCAGAAGATCAATCCGTACGGCTTCCGCCTCGGTGTCACAACTGACCACCGTTCGCGCTGGTACACCGACTCGACCAAGCCCGGTCAGCGCTACTCGGACTACGTGAACGAGGACATCCGCATCCGGACGCACCTCACCAACTCGCTTGACCGCGCCGGTATCGCGTACATCGCCATCGAGCGCACCCGCGATCGCGTTCGCGTCGATATTCACACCGCCCGTCCGGGCATCGTGATCGGTCGCCGCGGTGCCGAGGCGGAACGCATCCGTGGCGAGCTCGAGAAGCTCACCGGCAAGCAGATCCAGCTGAACATCCTCGAGGTCAAGAACCCCGACCAGGAGGCTCAGCTCGTCGCACAGGGCATCGCCGAGCAGCTTGTGGGTCGTGTGGCATTCCGCCGCGCGATGCGCAAGGGCCTGCAGAGCGCCCAGCGCGCCGGCGCCAAGGGTATTCGTATCCAGGTGTCGGGCCGTCTGGGTGGCGCTGAAATGAGCCGCTCGGAGTTCTACCGCGAGGGCCGCGTGCCCCTGCACACCCTCCGCGCCAACATCGACTACGGCTTCTACGAGGCCAAGACCACCTACGGTCGCATCGGTGTCAAGGTGTGGATCTACAAGGGTGACCTCACCAACAAGGAGCTTGCTCGCGAGCAGGCCAACCAGAAGTCGTCGCGCGACAACCGTGGCGACCGTCCGCGTCGCAACCGTCGCAACAACGAGCAGGTTGCCGCAGGAGCGGAGGCGTAAGACATGCTGATTCCACGACGAGTTAAGTACCGCAAGCAGCACCACCCCGGCCGTAGCGGCCAGGCAACTGGTGGCACCAAGGTCTCCTTCGGTGAGTACGGCATCCAGGCCCTGAGCCCGGCATACGTCACGAACCGCCAGATCGAGGCCGCACGTATCGCCATGACCCGCCACATCAAGCGTGGCGGCAAGGTGTGGATCAACATCTACCCGGACCGTCCGCTCACCAAGAAGCCTGCGGAAGTCCGCATGGGTTCCGGTAAGGGTTCGCCTGAGTGGTGGGTCGCCAACGTCAAGCCCGGTCGCGTCCTCTTCGAGGTCGGCGGCGTTGACGAGGAACTGGCCCGCGAAGCACTCATGCGCGCAATCCACAAGCTGCCGCTCAAGGCACGCATCATTACCCGTGAGGAAGGCGAGTAGACATGGCGATTGGATCGAAGGAGCTCGCCATTACCGAGCTCGACACCTTTGAGAACGGCCGTCTTACCGACGAGCTGAAGAAGGCCAAGGAAGAGCTGTTCAACCTGCGCTTCCAGGCCGCCACCGGTCAGGGCGAAGAGCGCGGCCGCATCCGCGCCGTGAAGCGCGACATCGCTCGCATCTACACGGTCATCCGTGAGCGCGAGCTCGGGATCCGTGCGACTCCGGCCGCTGCTGAGAAGCCGGCCAAGAAGACTCGCGCGAAGAAGGCTGAGAAGGCCGAGAACGAGGAGACCAACTAATGGCTGAGACCACGAACGCGTCGGCTGCCGAGGTCAACGAGGCTGCCGCGCAGCACCGCAACTACCGCAAGACCCGCCGCGGCTACGTCACCAGCGACAAGATGGAAAAGACCATCACTGTGCTGGTCGAGGACCACGTGAAGCACCCCCTTTATGGCAAGGTGCTCCGCCGCTCCACCAAGATCAAGGCGCACGACGAGCAGAACACCGCCGGCATCGGCGACCTCGTGCTCATCGCCGAGACCCGTCCCCTCAGCGCTTCCAAGCGCTGGCGGCTGGTCGAGATCCTCGAGAAGGCGAAGTAGGCCTTCGCCTACGAAGCCTGGACACAGCCAAGGAGACTGACACATGATTCAGCAGGAATCCCGCCTCCGCGTCGCCGATAACACCGGCGCCAAGGAGATCCTCACCATCCGCGTTCTGGGTGGCTCGGGTCGCCGCTACGCCGGCCTCGGTGACGTCATCGTCGCGACCGTCAAGGACGCGATCCCCGGCGGCAACGTGAAGAAGGGCGACGTCGTCAAGGCGGTCGTCGTTCGCACGAAGAAGGCCACCCGTCGCGTCGACGGTTCGTACATCAAGTTCGACGAGAACGCTGCCGTGATTCTCAAGAACGACGGTGAACCGCGCGGTACGCGCATCTTCGGCCCGATCGGCCGTGAGCTGCGCGACAAGCGGTTCATGAAGATTATTTCGCTCGCTCCGGAGGTGCTCTAACTCATGGCGAAGATTCGCAAGGGCGACCTCGTTGAGGTCATCAGCGGCAGCGACAAGGGCAAGCAGGGCAAGGTCCTCGAGGTCCTCGTCGCGCAGAGCCGCGTCATCGTTGAAGGCGTCAACTACGCCACGAAGCACACTCGCGTCGGCCAGACGCAGCGTGGTTCGAAGACCGGTGGCATCGAGACCGTCGAGGCCCCCATCCACGTTTCGAACGTTGCACTCGTGAACCCCGAGACCGGGAAGCCCGCCCGCGTGGGCGTCAAGGTCGAAGAGGTCACCGAGGGTGGCGTTACCAAGACGGTTCGTACTCGTGAGTTCAAGGCGTCGCGTCGCGACAGCGCAGCTGCCGCGCCGGCGAAGAAGACCACGAAGAAGACCGCAGCAAAGAAGGACAGCGAGTAGCAGATGACTGACACTGCCACGGTGGCTGGCAAAATCCAGCCCCGACTCAAGGTCAAGTACCGCAACGAACTCAAGGCCAAGCTCCAGGAGGAGCTCGGTGTTGCCAACGTTCACCAGATTCCGGGTCTCGAGAAGATCGTCGTGAACATGGGTGTTGGCGAGGCAGCTCGTGACGGCAAGGTGATCGAGGGCGCGATCAGCGACCTTACCCAGATCACCGGCCAGAAGCCGAAGGTGACCCGCGCGCGCAAGTCGATCGCGCAGTTCAAGCTGCGCGAAGGCCAGCCCATCGGTACCCACGTCACCCTCCGCGGTGACCGCATGTGGGAGTTCCTCGACCGCCTCCTGGCGCTCGCACTGCCCCGTATCCGCGACTTCCGCGGCCTCTCGGACAAGCAGTTTGACGGCAACGGCAACTACACCTTTGGTCTCACGGAGCAGGTTATGTTCCACGAGATCGACCCGGACCGGATCGACCGCACCCGCGGTATGGACATCACCGTGGTCACCACCGCGAAGGACGACGAGAGCGGCCGCGCACTGCTTCGCGCTCTCGGCTTCCCCTTCACCGCGGGCCTGAAGTAGACTCTACGTTTGGCCCATTGCCCGCCGGGAACCCCCGGCGGGCAACACCACAGGTCGGCGTGCCGTGTACGGTGCGTCGAAACCAGGCGAAAGGAAATATCGAGTCATGACTATGACCGACCCCGTCGCAGACATGCTTACCCGTCTGCGCAACGCGAGCAACGCCCACCACGACGCAGTGTCGATGCCGGGTTCGAAGCTCAAGAAGAACATCGCAGAGATCCTCAAGCGCGAGGGTTACATCACCGACTGGAGCGTCGAGGACGCTCGCGTTGGTGAGACCCTCAGCGTCTCGCTCAAGTTCGGCCAGGACCGCCGCCCCGCTCTGTCGGGCATCAAGCGCGTCTCGAAGCCGGGTCTGCGCGTCTACGCGAAGTCGACCGAGCTGCCCACCGTTCTTGGTGGCCTCGGCATCGCGATCCTGTCCACTTCCTCCGGCATGCTGACTGACCGCGAGGCCGAGCAGAAGGGCGTGGGTGGGGAAGTCCTCGCCTACGTATGGTGATCCAGAATGTCGCGTATTGGACGTCTCCCCATCGAAATTCCCGCCGGCGTTGAGGTCAAGCTTGACGGCGCACTCGTCTCGGTTAAGGGCCCCAAGGGTGAGCTCAAACTCACCGTCGCCCAGCCCATCGAGGTGAAGGTCGAAGAGGGCCAGGTGCTCGTCACCCGCCCCGACGACGAGCGTGAGTCGCGTGCCCTGCACGGTCTGACCCGCACCCTCATCTTCAACAACATCATCGGCGTGACCGATGGTTACACCAAGGACCTCGAGGTCGTTGGAACCGGTTACCGCGTGATGGCCAAGGGCTCGGACCTCGAGTTCGCGCTTGGCTTCTCGCACCCGGTCAACGTGCCCGCCCCCGAAGGCATCACCTTCAAGGTCGAGGGTCAGAACAAGATCTCGATCTCGGGCATCGACAAGCAGCTGGTCGGCGAGACCGCTGCGAACATCCGCAAGATTCGTCCGCCGGAGCCCTACAAGGGCAAGGGCATCCGCTACGCGGGCGAGCAGGTACGCCGCAAGGCCGGAAAGGCTGGTAAGTAAGCATGGCTCAGCAGAGCAAGCAGGCCGCCCGTGGCCGTCGCCACAACCGGCTGCGCAAGAAGATCGAGGGCACCGCAGCGCGCCCCCGTCTGTCCGTTACCCGTTCCGCTCGCCACGTGTTCGTCCAGGTCATCGACGACGCCCAGGGTCACACCCTCGCGTCGGCCTCGACCATGGAAGCCGAGCTTCGCAGCTTCGACGGTGACAAGACCGCCAAGGCTCGTCGCGTCGGCGAACTGGTTGCCGAGCGCGCCAAGGAAGCCGGAGTCGAGACCGTCGTGTTCGACCGTGGTGGAAACAAGTACGCCGGCCGTGTCGCCGCGATTGCCGATGGAGCACGAGAGGCAGGGCTGAACCTGTGACCGAGAACAACACGAACAACGTCCCCGACAACATGACCGACACCCCGGTTGAGACCGCCGCTTCGAGCGAGACCAACCTGCGTGAAGACGGACGCGAGCGCCGCAGCGGCAACCGCGACCGCCAGCAGCGCGACGGCGGCCGTGGCGGCCGTGGTGGCCGTGGCCGCGAGGACGACAAGGCGAACGAGTTCCTCGAGCGCGTTGTCACCATCAACCGCGTCTCCAAGGTCGTCAAGGGTGGTCGTCGCTTCAGCTTCACCGCGCTCGTCGTCGTTGGCGATGGCAACGGTCTCGTGGGCGTCGGCTACGGCAAGGCACGCGAAGTGCCCCTGGCAATCGCGAAGGGCGTCGAGGAAGCGAAGAAAAACTTCTTCCGCGTTCCCCGCGTGCTCAAGACCATCCCGCACCCCGTGCAGGGTGAGGCCGGCGCTGGCGTCGTCCTCCTCCGCCCGGCCGCGCAGGGTACCGGTGTTATCGCAGGTGGTCCCGTCCGCGCCGTGCTCGAGTGCGCTGGTATCCACGACATCCTGAGCAAGTCGCTCGGCTCGTCGAACACCATCAACATCGTCCACGCGACGGTTGAGGCGCTCAAGCTGCTCGAAGAGCCTCGTGCCGTCGCCGCCCGTCGTGGCCTCGACGTCGAGCACGTCGTGCCGGAGCGCATCCTGCGCGACCAGGCACGCGCCGCCGACGAGGCCGCCAAGTCTGCAAAGGTTGGTGCCTAATGGCTACGACTCTCAAGGTGACCCAGATCAAGTCGGTCATTAGCGAAAAGCAGAACCAGCGCGAAACCCTGCGCTCGCTCGGCCTGAAGCGCATCGGCGACTCGGTTGTCCGGGAGGACAGCCAGCAGCTGCGTGGCTATGTGCGTGCGGTCGCTCACCTGGTCAAGGTTGAGGAGATCAACGAATAATGACGAACAACGAGAACACGACCGGACCCGAGGAAGGCAAGCTCAAGCTGCACGACCTCCGTCCGGCTCCGGGAGCCAAGAAGTCGCGCATCCGTAAGGGTCGCGGTGAGGGCTCGAAGGGCAAGACCGCTGGTCGCGGTACCAAGGGTTCGAAGGCTCGTACGACCGTGCGCCTCGGATTCGAGGGTGGCCAGATGCCGCAGCACATGCGTACCCCGAAGCTGCGCGGGTTCAAGAACCCGTTCCGCAAGGAGTACCAGGTGGTGAACCTGTTCCAGCTGGAGCAGGCCTACCCGCAGGGTGGCGACGTCACCATCGAGGACCTCGTGAAGAAGGGCCTCGTTCGCAAGAACGAGCTCGTCAAGGTTCTCGGTACTGGCGAAGTAACCGTTAAGCTGAATCTTGCCGTCGACAAGGTCTCGAGCTCAGCAGAGCAGAAGATCGTCGACGCTGGCGGCTCCATCAAGTAGTTTCCCGAGAACGGGGCCGGCTTTCACCGGCCCCGTTCTCGTTTGTCCACATTAGGAAAGCAGGCTTCCCGCGTGTTCAGTGCTATCTCACGGGTGTTCCGAACACCGGATCTTCGACGCAAGATCCTGTTCACACTCGGCATGATCGCCCTTTACCGGTTGGGTACCACCATCCCGGCGCCGCACGTGAACTTCGCGAACGTGCAGACCTGTGTGGACGGCATGAACACCGATGGACAGACGAACCTGTTCTCGATGCTCAATCTCTTCTCGGGCGGCGCGCTCATGCAGCTGTCGATCTTCGCGCTCGGCATCATGCCGTACATCACCGCGTCGATCATCATCCAGCTGCTTCGCGTCGTCGTGCCGCACTTTGAGGCGCTGCACAAGGAGGGTCAGTCGGGCCAGACGAAGTTGACGCAGTACACGCGTTACCTCACCATCGCCCTAGCGGTGCTGCAGGCGACTACGCTGCTCACCGTCGCCCGCACCGGAGGTCTCTTCGGCGCCAACACCGACGCGGCCTGTTCGAACGTCCTCGACCTCGTTGCCGAGACGACTGGCTTCGACGTGACGACCAACATCATCCGCATGGTGATCATGGTCACCGCGATGACCGCGGGTACCGCCGCCATCATGTGGTTCGGTGAGCTCATCACCGAGCGCGGCGTCGGCAACGGCATGTCGCTGCTCATCTTCACCTCGATCTGCGCCTCGTTCCCGCAGGCCATGTGGTCGCTCATGAGCGGCACTGGCGGCGGCATCACCTTCGCGGTCGTCCTCCTGCTCGCGTTCGTCGTGCTCGTGGCCGTCATCTACGTCGAGCAGTCGCAGCGACGCATCCCGGTGCAGTACGCGCGCCGCATGGTCGGTCGCCGCACCTATGGCGGCCAGTCGACCTACATCCCGATCAAGGTAAACCAGGCCGGCGTGATCCCGGTCATCTTCGCATCGTCGCTGCTGATGCTGCCGTCGCTGGTCGCGCAATTTAACACGCCGACCGATGGCACGACCGCGCCCGAGTGGGTCATCTGGATTCAGAACAACTTCGTTTCGGGCGACACCTGGCCGTACATGCTGACGTACTTCCTGCTCACCATCGGGTTCGCGTACTTCTACGTCTACATCGCGTTCAACCCCGACGAGGTCGCCGAGAACATGCGCCGACAGGGCGGCTTCGTGCCGGGCATCCGCGCAGGCCAGCCGACCGCCGATTACCTCGCGCACGTGCTCAACCGCATCACCTTCCCGGGGTCGATCTACCTCGGCGTCATTGCGCTGCTGCCGCTCATCGCACTCGCCACAGTTGGGGCGAACCAGAACTTCCCCCTCGGCGGTGCGTCTATCCTGATCCTCGTTGGTGTCGGTCTTGAAACTGTGAAACAGATCGACGCCCAGCTCCAGCAACGCAACTACGAAGGACTTCTGCGATGACGCAAACTGCACCCGCTCGACTGCTGATTGTTGGCCCTCCCGGCGCGGGCAAGGGCACCCAGGCAACCGGCCTCGCCGAGGCTTACGGCATCCCCGCCATCTCGACCGGAGACATCTTCCGCGAGAACATCAAGAACGGCACCGAGCTCGGCAAGAAGGTGCAGGAGATCACTGCCGCTGGTGAGCTTGTGCCCGACTCGTTGACCAACGAGCTCGTCCAGGACCGCATCGGTAAGGACGACGCACAGAACGGCTTCCTGCTTGACGGTTATCCACGCACGCTCGGCCAGGTCGACTTCCTCACGGGGTTGCTCGAGGCCGACGGCCAGGCCATCGACGCGGTAGTGCAGCTCGAGGTCGACACGGATGCCGTGGTAGCCCGTCTGCTCAAGCGCGCGCAGGAGCTTGGTCGCGTCGACGACACCGAAGAGGTCATCCGCCACCGCCAGGACGTCTACGCGAGCGAGACTGCGCCGATCCTCGGTGTGTACGAACAGCGTGGCTCGCTCGTCAAGGTCGACGGCATGGGCACGGTCGAGGAAGTCGCACAGCGCATCCTCGACGCGCTCGATGCTCGAGTGCCGCGCGCCTAACAACAGCGTGAGGAGGGGGGTGATCCTAAACAGGTTCACCCGCTCCTTTCGTGTGCGGCAGGTCTAGCGTTCCCTCTTGGACGGTCCAGAGAGAAGGCAACATGGAAGTTCAACTTCTTGACCACGAGGATGAGCGCTGAGCCGCGCTCCTTGCCCGTGTGCGACACGACATTGACCACCTTCCCGGCTACCTCGCGGCGAGCGATCGACGGCGGGGAAGTACCTCGCTCCTCGCCCACGTGAGCGAAGGCGACGTCGTGTTCGCCGTGCCGCTGCAGTTCATCGAGCTGCCGGGAGGGATGCAAGACGCGGCATCAGCAGAACTCCGCGCGGCGCCGCTCTTCACCGAGGGCACGAGCGCGGCCTGGCGATCCGCTGCCATCCGGGCGCTCCTCGACCATCTGCGCGATTCCGGCACCGTTTCGCTGTTCCTCCGCTTCCACCCCCTGCTCGAGGGGTATTGAAGCGACTTCGCGCCCTACGGCGCCATCGTCGAGCACGGGCCGACCTACGACATCCCACTCGATCATCCGCTCGAGGAGATCCGGGCGAATATGCGCCGCAGCCATTGCCAGAGCATCCGCAAGCTCCAAGCGAGTGATTTCCGCTTCGAGCGAGAGCCCGGCTGTGACGATCTCGCGGCCTTCCACGAGCTCTATGAACTCACGATGCAGCGGGTGCATGCGCGTGGTGAGTTCCACTTCTCGCTCGCCTACTTCCAGGATTTGGTGGTCGGGCTTGGCAACCGCGTGGCGCTCTGGGTGCTCCGCTCCGGTGAGCAGATCGTCGCAGCGCATCTCGTCACCGACTGCGGCGGCATCGTGCAGGGGCTCTACGCGGGAGTGCACCCCGATTTCCACAGCCGGGTGCCGCAGGTCGGGCTCTACGACCAGGAACTCGAGTGGGCGCACGCGACGGGTCACCGCGACTATTTCATTGGCGGCGCGGGCACCGAGTCGCTGCACCAGTTCAAAGCAGGCATCACGAAGGTGCGACCCGCCGAGTACAGCGCGCGCATTGTTGTCGACCACGCCGAGTTCGGGCGCCGATGCGAGGCTTGGCAGCACCAGACAGGCGGCATGGTGGGCCGAACCGACGAATTCTTCCCGCCCTATCGCGACGGCGCGCGGCTCGGGGCCTTGACGGGGCATTCCGCGGGGTGAAAGCTGGCGACATTCATCGGTGACCCTCGCGATCTCTGAGAGCCTCGAAGCACGGCGGCCGACGACACCCCGAAAGGCCGCAGAGGCTGAGAGGGGCGCCGGAGCGCATGCACGCAAACCTACTCGACATTGGCGACGAGCGATGGGATGCGCTGCTCGCGACCGTGCAACACGACGTTGATCACTTGCCGGCGTATCTCGCCGCACACGATGCCTTTCGCGGTGGGGCCTCGCAACTGGCGGTCGTCGAGGACGATGGGCGCGCGCTGCTCGTGCCCCTGCGCATCCAGCACAGCGATGGCGGGAGCCTCGACGCAGCTTCGTCCGAGGTGCGTTCGGCGCCGCTGTTCACCGACGGCACCTCGGTCGAGTGGCGCCGCGAGGCGATCCGCGAACTGCTCATGTTTCTGCGCAGCCGTGACGTCGCCTCGTTGTTCCTGCGGTTTCATCCGCTGCTCGAGTCATCGGTGGGCGAGTTCTCTCGCTCCGGCGCGGTGGTGAAGCACGGGCCGACGTTCAACATCAAGCTCGACCGCTCGCTCGACGACATCCGCTCGGGGATGAGCAAGAGCCACCGGCGCGGCATCCGCAAGTTTCAGGCGGCCGGGTACGACTATGCGCCCGACCCCGACTGGGAGTGGCTCGCCGACTTCCACACGATCTACGCGCAGACGATGGAGCGGGTCGGCGCGAGCGATGACTTCCGCTTTACCCTCGACTATTTCGAGCGGCTGCGCGACACCCTCGGTGAGCACGTTTCGCTCTGGACGCTCGAGGTCGACGGCGTGCTGGCGATGGGCAGTATCGTCACGGAGTGCGGCGGCACGGTGCAGGGGCTCTACGGAGCGATGAACCACGAGTTTCACAAGGAGATTCCGCACATCGGTACCTACGACGCCGAGGTGCAGTGGGCGCTCTCGCGCCGAGCGCAGAACTACTTCTTCGACGGGGCCGCGTACGAGTTGCTGCGCCGCTTCAAGGCGGGCATGACCGAGCATCGACCGGTCGCCGTCAGCGCCCGCATCGTCATCGACCCGGTTGAGTTTGGGCGACAGTGTGCCTTGTGGGAACGCGCCGCGGGGCGCAGCGTGTCGCACGCCGACGAGTTCTTCCCGCCCTACCGCCAGCCCGGGGTGAGCCTCGGGGGTGAAAGCCACGTCCCCGGGTGCTCGGCTGATGATCACTCTGCCACCATCAGAGATCTGGCGGGGTTGTAATCCGCGATTCACCGCACGAGAAGGGCAGCCGCTGAGTTGGACGTTGAACTCCTTGAACTTGATGACCAGCGCTGGCCAGCACTCCTGACCCGACTACGGCACGGCGTCGACCACCTGCCGACGGCGCTCGCCGCCTATGACGCGTTCCGGGGGCATCCCTCGCAGCTACTCGTCGTGCAGGATGCGGAGGGTGTGCTCGCGGTGCCGCTGCGGTTGCTCGTCGGCCCGGGTGACTCGGTGCACGCGACGTCCTCCGAGGTGCGCTCGTCGCCGATCTTCTCGGAGGGTGCAACGGCGCAGTGGCGCCGCGGGGCAGTTCGGGAGCTGCTCGACTTCCTGCAGTCGCGTGGGGTAGTCACGCTGTTCCTGCGACTGCATCCGCTGCTCGACCCCGACGGCGCGGACTTCGCGCCCTTCGGCGCGATCGTCGACCACGGGCCGACCTTCGACATCCCGCTCGACCGGCCCCTCGCCGAGATCCGGGCCGGGATGCGCGTGAACCATCAGCGCGGCATCCGGAAATTCCATAACCAGGGCTTGCACTGCGAACCCGACACCGAATGGCGCTACCTCGAGCAGTTCCACCGCCTCTACTCGCTTACGATGGATCGCGTCGGCGCGAGCGACGATTACCGCTTCTCGCTCGAATTCTTCGAGCAGCTCCGCGACAACCTCGGCGAGCACCTCGCGCTGTGGGCCACCATTGTCGACGGGCAGCTCGCGGTGGGGCACCTCGTCGCGCAGTGTGACGGCATCGCCGAGCTGCTCTATGTGGGCGTGCATCCCGACTATCAGCGGCAGGTGCCCCAGGTCGGCCTCTACGACAGCGAGTTGGCGTGGGCGCACGAGCACGGCCTGCACGACTACTTCCTCGACGGCGGCGCGCAGGAGTCGCTGCGGTACTTCAAGGCCGGCCTCACGAAGGTGCAACCCGCCGCGTCGAGCGTGCGGATCGTTGTCGACCCGGTCGAGTACGGCCGTCTCTGCGCGCTCTGGGAGCGCGCACCGGAGCGCGTGGTGGGCCGCGCCGACGAGTTCTTCCCGCCGTACCTGCAGCCAGCCACCAAGGTAGCGAGCGAGCCGGCCCATGTCTGATTTCACGGTGCTCGTCGCGTCGGGCGGACGCCGGCCGTACCTCGTGCGGTGGTTTCGCGAGGCGTTGCGTCGCAATCGCGTCGCCGGTCGGGTCGTGGTCGCCGACCTCGACCCGTGCTCGCCAGCGGCCGCCGTCGCCGACGCCTTTGTCGCGGCGATGCCGGTGGTCGACCCCGGTTACGGCGACTGGCTCGAGGCGACGCTGCGCCGCGAGGCAGTGACGCTCGCCGTGAGTATCAACGACTTCGAGCTCTCGCGCTGGGCCAGGCTCGAAGATCGGTCGGCCTTCGATGCCCTCGTGCGGCTCGACGCGCGGCGCCAGCGCACAATCGAAGACAAGCTGGCGATGGCGCAGCTGCTCGCCGATACGGGCGTGACGAGCCCCGAGACGCTGCTCGCCTCGACGGCGTTGCGCCTCGGCCCAGATGCGCTGAAGGAGCGCCTCGGTGCCGACGAGTTCGTCGTGAAAGGCCGCTACGGCAGCGGCTCCCGCGGCCTCGGGTTCGCGCGCGCCGCATCCCTGCACGAGGCGATCGCCCGCGCCCGCGCCGAAGTGACCCACCGCGACGGACGCGGTGAGGCCGACCCCGACGCGGCCGATGAGCTCATCGTCGTGCAGCCGCGGCTGCAGGGCACCGAGCACGGCGTCGACGTCGTCACCGACCTGCGCGGCGGGTTTGCAACCGCGCTCGTGCGCCGCAAGATCGCGATGCGCGCCGGCGAGACCGATCGCGCCGAGTCGGTCGACGCGACGCCCTACCTCGGTCTCGCGCGGGGCGTCGCGCGGGCGCTCGGGCACCGCGGGCTTGTCGATCTCGACGTGATCCGTACGGATGCGGGGTTACTGTCGGTCATCGACGTCAACCCGCGCTTCGGCGGCGGCTATCCGCTTTCGCACGTCGCCGGGGCCGACATCCCCGCCGCGTACGTCGCCTGGGCGCTTGGCCGGACGCCCGACGCCGACTGGCTCCGCGCCCGGCCGGGCACGATCGCCGCCAAGGCTGTCGAGGTACTCGCTGTCGCACACCCCGAGCCCGAGCAGGCCCGCAACCCTCCGGAGTACTCCCATGGCGCCACCGCGACGGTTTGACCTCGTGAAGCGCGGCCTTGACATCGTCGCCGCGGCCGCCGGCCTCATCGTGCTCTCGCCGGTGATTGTCGGCACCGCGCTCGCGGTGCGCATCAAGCTCGGCGCACCGGTGCTGTTCCGGCAGGCGCGGGCTGGCCGAGACGGGCGCACCTTTACGCTGCTGAAGTTTCGCAGCATGCTCGACGATCGGGATGCGCAGGGCCGACTGCTCGAGGACGAGGACCGCCTGACGCCGTTCGGCAGCGCGCTGCGCGCGACGAGTCTCGACGAACTGCCGTCGCTCTGGAACGTGGTGCGCGGCGACATGAGCGTGGTTGGGCCCCGGCCGCTGCTTGTGCACTACCTCGAGGCCTACACGCCGCGGCAGGCGCGCCGCCACGAAGTGCGCCCCGGCATCACCGGGCTCGCGCAGGTCAGCGGCCGCAACTCGCTCGAGTGGGACGAGATCTTCGACCTCGACATCGAGTACGTCGACCACCGCAGCGCGGGGCTCGACCTGCGCATCCTCGTGCGCACCGTTACGACGGTGCTGCGCCGCGATGGTATTTCGGCGGACGGCCATGTGACGCGCGAGGCATTTCGCGAGGAGCCGACGGCATGATCCCGACGCCCGCCTTCGTCGTCGACGAGCCGCTCCTCACGCTGTTCGCTGGCCGCTTCGAGGCGGCCCTCGAACGGCACTGGCCGAACTCCATCCTGTCGTACTCGTTCAAGACGAACGCGCTGCCGTGGCTGATCTCGCACCTGCGCAATCGGGGCGTGTGGGCCGAGGTCGTTTCAGACCACGAATACGAGCTCGCCCTCGCCCTCGGCTACCCACCCGAGCGAATCGTCTACAACGGCCCGGCCAAGGGCCGCGAGCGCTTGCGCGCGGCGCTTGCGGCAGGTTCGATGGTGAACCTCGACGCGAAGCGCGAGGTGGAGTGGGCGGCCGAGCTCGGCCGAGAGCAGCCGGATGCGGGGCTCGCGGTGGGCCTGCGGGTGAACTGGGACCTCGAGGCGCGGGTGCCGGGCGAGAGCACGACGGGCGCTGCGGGCAGCCGCTTCGGCTTCAACGTCGAAAACGGTGAGCTCGATGCGGCGATCGCGCGGCTGCGCACCGGGGGAGTGCGCCTCGCGGGGCTGCACATGCACCGAAACTCACGGAGCCAGTCGGTCGACGTGTATCGTGCATCCGCCTCCCTCGCGGCCGAGCTCATCGCCGAGCGCGGGCTCGAGCTCGACTGGGTTGACATCGGCGGCGGCTTCTTCGGCAGCCTCGACGACAGCCCGACGTTCGACGACTACGTCGGCGCCATTCGCGAGTGCCTCGTCGGTGCGGTCGACCCCGCCCGTACTCGGCTCATCGTCGAGCCGGGCGGCTCGCTCACGGCGGTGCCGATCGAGTTTCACGCAAGCGTCGTCGACGTGAAGTGGGTCGGCGACAACCGCATCGTCGTGACCGACACGAGCCGCACCGACCTCGACCCGCTCTTTCGCCGGCGCCGGCCCTTCGCCGTCGACCTCACGACGGCGTCGTCGGCGACCGTGCCGACGCAGATCGTGAGCGGCTTCACCTGCATGGAGGACGACCGGCTGCTCACGCTCGAGGATGAGCGTGAGCTGCGAGTCGGCGACCGACTCGTGTTCCGCAACGTCGGCGCCTACACGATGTCGTACCAGTCGACGTTCATCGAGCTTCCGCCCGCGGTCTACGTGCGCGACGCCGCCGGTGCCTACACGCGGGTCCGCGAGCGCGCATCCGTCTCGGATTACCTCAGAGGCAACTCTTGGCTCTCGCCAGAAAGTTGAGTGGTCACTTTTTGTAGTTTCGACGCCGTCAGAACTACAAAAAGTGACCACTCAACGCAGAAGGGTTAGTTGGCGAAGGCGTTTCGGCCCGTGAGGTGCTGGCCGATGATGAGGGTGTGGACCTCGTCGGTGCCCTCGTAGGTGCGCACCGACTCGAGGTTGTTCGCGTGGCGCAGCACCGAGTTCTCGAGCAGGATGCCGTTGCCGCCGAGGATCGTGCGGGCCTCACGGCAGATCTCGATCGCGGCGCGGCAGTTGTTGAGCTTGCCCACCGAGATCATGTGGCGCTCGAGCTTGCCGGCGTCCTTGAGGCGGCCGATGCGCAGCGAGAGCAGCTGGCCCTTGACGATCTCGAGGGCCATGTCGGTGAGCTTCTTCTGTGTGAGCTGGAACGACGAGAGCGGACGGTTGAACTGGTGACGCTCGCCGGCGTAGCTCGCGGCCTTCTCGAAGGCGTCGCGGGCGGCCCCCATCGCGCCCCACACGATGCCGTAGCGGGCCTCGTTGAGGCACTCGAACGGCGCGCGCAGGCTCGTCGCGCCCGGCAGACGGTCGGCCTCGGTAAGCCGGATGTTGTCGAACGTGAGCTCGGTTTGAATCGACGCCCGCATCGACAGCTTCGGCTCGAGCGCCTTCGCGGTGAATCCCTCGGCGTCGGTCGGCACGATAAAGCCGCGCACGCCCTCGTCGGTCTTTGCCCAGACGATGGCGATCTGCGCGATCGTGCCAAGGCCGATCCAGCGCTTCGAGCCGTTGAGCACCCAGCCGTCGCCGTCGCGCACGGCGGTCGTCTGCATCCCGGCCGGGTCGCTGCCGGCCTCGGGCTCGGTGAGGGCGAAGCAACCGACGACACGGCCGGCGGCCATCTCGGGCAGCCAGTGCTCCTTCTGCTCCTCAGAGCCGTGCTTCGCGATTGCGCTCATCGCGAGCGAGCCCTGCACCGACACGAAGGTGCGCAGACCCGAGTCGCCCGCCTCGAGCTCCTGCATGGCGATGCCGTATTCGGTCGCGCTGCGGCCTGCGCAGCCGTAGCCCTTGATGTGCATGCCGAGCAGGCCGAGCTCGGCCATCTCGGGGATGATCTCGGTCGGGAACACCGCGTCCTCGTACCACTGCTCGATGTTCGGGCGGATGCGGCGGTCGACGAATTCACGCACGCGGTCGCGCAGCGCGAGCTCGTCTTCGGTGAACTCGGCTTCGAGGTTGAGCAGGTCGGTCAGTTCAGACATTGCTGGGCCTTTCGGTGTTCGGGGCGTCGGTGTCTCGGTAGCGCGCGCGGATCTCGTCGCCGTCGGCGTCGAGGGCTGGCGGGCCGACGAGCGGCAGAGGGAACTCTGGGGTGTAGCGGATGGGGTGGCGTAGACCGCTCGAAGCAACGCCGTCGCGCTCGAGCGGCACGACGGGGTCGATGCCGAGGTCTTGCGCGAGCGCGATGCCCTCGGCGATCGTGTTGACCTTGCCGACCGCGAGGCCGGCGGGCACGAGTTGGTCTTGCCACTCAGCCGCGGACTTGGCGGCGAGGGCCTCGCTCAGCAGCGGCCGCAGCTCTTCCCGGTGCTCGACGCGCAGCGGATTCGTCGCGAAGCGCTCGTCGTCGGCGAGCTGCGGCACGCCGAGCTCGCGCGCGAACACGCGGAACTGCTTATCGTTGCCGACCGCCACGGCGAGCTCACCCTCAGCGCAGGGCAGCGACTCGTAGGGGCAGATCGACGGATGCATGTTCCCCAGGCGGGTGGGGGAGGCACCGGCGCCGACGACGGCCTGCGACTGGTTCGCGAGGGCCTGCTGGATGCTCGAGAGCAGATTGACCTCGACGTGCATGCCCGCGCCGGTCGCGTCGCGATGCCGGAGCGCCGCAAGCACGCCGATGGTGAGATCCTTCGCCGCGAGGATGTCGACGAGCGCGACGCCGACCTTCATGGCGGCGCCGTCGCGCTCGCCCGTCACGTCCATGAGGCCGCTGAGGGCCTGCACGACGAAGTCGTAGCCGGGTCGGCTAGCGCCGCCCGCCGAGCCGAAGCCCGAGATCGTGGCGGTGACGATGCGGGGGTTGAGTTCGCGCATCGCGTCGTGGCCGATGCCAAGGCGGTCAAGGGCGCCTGGCAGGAAGTTGTCGACGGCGATGTCGGCGTCGCGGATCAGGCCGCGCACGACGCGGAGGTCGTCTTCGTTCGTGAAATCCAACGCGACCGACTGTTTATTGCGGTTCGCCGTCTGGAAGTAGGTGGCGGTGCCGTCCTCGGCGTAGGGCGGGCCCCAGGCGCGGGTGTCGTCGCCCGCACCGGCGCGCTCGACCTTGACCACCTCGGCGCCGAGATCGGCGAGTGTCATCGCGGCCATGGGCCCGGCAAGAATCCGCGAAAGATCAAGCACGCGCAGGCCCGCGAGGGGTCCGGCCGGCTGCTGTGGTGTCGTCATGTTGCTCCCCGGGGCCGCGCATCGTTGCGCGCGATCCCCGAAGTCATCGTAGGCAGGTAGGCCGGGTCAGTTCCAATCCTCAACTGAAACTCATTCGTTTAATTTGCAGTGGTCTGATGTGATTTGAATCGGGCGCGGGCCGGGACCCGCTAGCCGCGCCGGCGCGGGAACTTCTGCAGCACCTTTTCGTAGAGCTCCTCTTCGGCGTTCGGGCCCGGCTTCACGCCGCCCGGGATCGCCATGAAGAACGCGGCGCCGACGATCCACCACACGCCGAAGATGAGCCACGACTCGATGCCGATGCCGGCGGGCATGCCGGGCAGGTAGAGCGAGCAGAGGAACGCGGTGATCGCGATCGAGAGGCCGCCGATGACGACGCCGAACTTGCCTTTGCCGCCGATGCGCAGCGGGCGCTCCATGCGCGGCTCGCGCACGCGGAGGATCACGAACGAGATCGACACGAGCAGGTAGGCGGTGACGATCATCGGGGAACCCGCGTCGACGATCCAGCCGAGTGCGGAGGCGCCGAAGAACGGGGCGATCGTCGCGATGGCGCCGAGCACGATGAGCGCGTTCGCGGGCGTGCCGTACTTCGGGTGCAGCTTGCCGAGCCACGCGGGCAGCATGCCGCCGCGGGCGAGCGAGAACATGAGGCGCGAGGCACCGAGCTGCAGCGAGTTCCACGACGTGATGATGCCGGCGACGCCGGCCGCGACCATGAGGTTCGCGAAGAACTGGTTGCCGAACAGCGCGCCCATCGCATCCGCCGCCGGCAGGCCAGAGGTTGCCATCTGGTCGTGCGTGAGGGCCGACGAGACCGTGAGCACGATCATGATGTACCAGGCCGCGGCGATGAGCACCGAGATGAACGAGATGTTGCCCACCTTGCGCGGCGGGATGTTCACCTCTTCGGCGGCCTGGGGGATCACGTCGAAGCCAACAAAGAGGAACGGTACGACGATGAGCACGGCGAAGAAGCCCGCGGAGCCGCCGGTGAAGAAGGGCTCGAAGTTCGCGCCCTCGCCGCCCGTGACCGAGCCGAAGATCTGCAGGGCGCCGATGGCGAAGAGGAAGATGACGACGAACATCTGCACGCCGCCCGCGACCTTGATGCCGAGGATGTTGATGATCGTGATGAGCACCGCCACGACCGAGCCGACGAGCGCCCAGATGAGGAAGACCTCGGAGCCGCTCACCGTCCAGAGGTGGATCTGCTCGAGGTCGACGACGTAGTCGATGGCGCGGGGGAGCGCGACCGCCTCGAATGCGACGACGGTGGCGTAACCGCCCGCGATCGCCCACGAGCCGATGAACGACCAGCGCGGGCCCATCGCGCGGATGATGTAGTTGTGCTCACCGCCGGCCTTCGGCATCGCGGCGACGAGCTCGGCGTAGACGAGCGACACGATGGCCATCATGAAGCCGCCGACGACAAAGGCGAGGGTCGCGCCGAGCGAGCCGGCGCTTTCGATCCAGCCGCCGACGAGCGTGACCCAGCCGAAGCCGACCATGGCGCCGACGCCGAGGGTGAGGGTGCTCCAGACGCCGAGCGTGCGCTTCAGCCCTGTTGGTTCCGGGGAGTTGCGGTCTGTGAGAGTTGGGCTGGCGGACATGCGTGGTTCCTAACGTCGTTGTATGGCGCGGATGCCGTCGTGGAGTTTTCCAGCAAGTTAGCACGGAACGTCCAGTATGAGTGACGCCTCTTTACCGGCCCGAGACGCGGGGTGTGCCGAGTAGGCTCGGTGCCATGCGCTCGATCTATAAGTCCCCCGAAGAGCTGCGCCTCATGGTGCCCGCCGGTCTGCTCACCTCGCAGGCCCTGGATGCAGTCGAGGCGGCCATCCGCCCAGGCATCTCGACGCTCGAGCTCGATGCCATCGCCGAGCGTGTGATCCTCGCTGGGGGTGGCGAGTCGAGCTTCAAGCTGGTCGAGGATTACGCCCACACCGTGTGCGCGTCGGTGAACGACGTGGTCGTGCACGGGATCCCAAACGAGACGCCGCTGCAGCCCGGCGACATCGTGTCGATCGACTGCGGCGCCCAGCTGAACGGTTGGAACGGCGACTCGGCCCGCACCTTCATCGTGCCGGGTGAGCCACAGCGCGAGAATGCCGAGCAGTGGCTGCTGGATGCGCACCGCACGAGCGCCGCGGCGCAGGCCGCCATGTGGGCCGGCATCGCCGCCGTCGCATCCGCCCGCCACCTCAACGACGTCGGCGGCGCCATCGAGGACGAGATCGACATGCACCTCGACGAGGGTCCGCTCGGCAACCTCGAGGGCTACACCGGGCACGGCATCGGTCGTGACATGCACGAGGAGCCGACCGTCTTCAACTACCGCGTGCGCCGCCGCGGGCCGGTCGTGAAGGCCGGCCTCGCGATCTGCATCGAGCCCATGCTCACCGCCGGCAGCCCCGACGTGCGAACCGACCCCGACCAGTGGTCGGTGCGCGCGATCGACGGAACACCGAGCGCCCACTGGGAGCACACTGTGCTGCGCCATAAAGGAGGTATCTGGGTCTCCACCGCCGCCGACGGTGGCGCCGCGGGTCTCGCGCCGCTTGGGGTCGTTCCCGTTCCCGTGCCGTAGCGCAAAAGCGCCCCAGCGCATCCCGAGTACCGCTCTCGATGTGACGAGCGGTGTGACCCTGATGGGCTCTGTGGATGCGCTGGGGTGCTGGGGTGCGTTGGCCCGTTCGTCGGCAGACCGCACCCTCAGAAGGGTGGCGGATCGTGCACCTCGACAAAGCGGGGCCCCGGCGGTTCGGGTGAAACGTGAATGGTGCGCCCCTCGGGTGTGATCCAGGCCAGTTCTCCGCCGCCGAGGTTGACAACCTGCCAAGGCTGCACGTGCTTCTGTGTGTGGTGCGCCCGGCAGAGATGCCCGAGATTGCCCGGGTGCGTCTTGCCGCCGTCCTGCCACGCGACCGTGTGGTCGAGCTCGCTGCGGTGCGCCGGTCGGCGACAACCTGGGAAGCGGCAGACGACGTCGCGGGCCCGGAGATACCGGCGCAGCGAGGCGGTCGGCGCGTAGGTGTCGGCGGTGATCACGTGCCCTGTGATGGGGTGCGTGAGGATGCGCTCGAGCTCGCCGTCGGCCGCCCACTGCCGGGCCTCGTCGGCGCTCATGGGCTGGATGCCGTTGAGCATCGCCACCCCGGCGCTGGTGTCGGGGCCACCCGCCTGAGCGAAGTCCTCGGCGAACTTTGGGTCACGTAGTGCGAGCACCGGCGTGACGATGCTGACCGTGGCCTTGACGCGGGCGGCGCCCTCGGCAGGGCCCTCGAGGATCGTCTGTGCTGTCGCCGTGAGCAGGGTGTCGGAGAGGGCATCGGCGCGGTGCTGGTCGCGCGTGCGCAGATCGGCCTCGAACTCGGGCTCGTCCCGACGGTCCTTACCCTCCTGCTTGGCCGCGTCGATCATCGCCTCGGCGTCGCGCGACAGACGCTCGTCGATGGCGGCCGCGATGACAGACGGGATAAAGGCAGTGAGGTAGGCCATACCAAAGTCGTCGTGGTTGACGATGACGCGGCGCTGCTCGAACGCCTGCTTGTGTGCCTCTTCGAATTCCTCGCTCGCGAGCTTCGCCGCGAGCTTCTTGGCATAGGTCTCGGTTTGCGGCACCGTGTGCGCCTTCGCGTATCGCAGCACGCCATTGCCGTAGGTGTCGTAGAGCTGCGCCGGAACAGGGGAGTGGTACCGCAGCATCGCGGCCACGTGCCCTGCCTGCACGGAGGCCTCGGCGAGGGCATCGTGCCAGTACGGGAACTTTGTGAACAGGTTGTGCGCATTGCGCGCGCGGTTCATCAGCGCGTTGTCGGTGAACTGCGAGTCGCACGCGAATTCGCCCGCGACAGAGCGCAGGTGCCGCTGGAACGTCTCGGCACGTTTGGTGGCAGTGATGGCGGGCCCGCAATCGAGCGCTGTGAAGGCCTCGGCGGTGTCGTAGATGGTGGCATAGGTGCGGTAGTCGGATGCGTCGACGGCGGCCCGCGCGCGCAGGTCGGCATGGAACTGCTCGAGCGCGACGCGGAGCGACGCGTCGGTGTGGTCATCGTCAAACTCGGGTGCCGTGCTGGTCATGTCGCGCCGCCTCCTCCCACGCTGCTGAGGTGTGCCGTTGTCGGTAACTGAAGTGGACCACGAGCCTCCGACATGCACGAGGGAACGCATCCGAAACCCACGGCTCGCGATGAGTGTGTTCTGCACGCAAGGCTGTTAGGCTCGGGCTGTCTGAGTTCCGTGGGATCTGAACGGAACTCCCCCTTGCATTTCGCGAGCGCGCCAGCCTATAGTTGAAAGTCGGCTTGTCGTGCCTGCTTTGGCATGTCTGCGAGAAGTCGATTTCCGCATGACCGGCATGCGGCGAACTACAGCAAGCGACAGTGAGGCTATGGCCAAAAAAGACGGCGTCATCGAGATCGAGGGCACGGTCATCGAAGCATTGCCGAACGCAATGTTCCGTGTCGAACTTTCCAATGGACACAAGGTCCTCGCACACATCTCCGGCAAGATGCGGCAGCACTACATCCGCATCCTTCCCGAAGACCGAGTGATCGTAGAGCTCAGCCCCTACGACCTCACGCGTGGCCGAATCGTCTACCGCTACAAGTAGCTTGCAGTTCGTTTCGGCCGGATAAGGAACGGCTGGCGCACCCGCGTCAGCACGAGGCCAGCGAAGAAAGAAGAACACTCATGAAGGTCAAGCCTTCGGTTAAGAAGATGTGCGACAAGTGCCGCGTGATCCGTCGTCACGGCCGCGTCATGGTCATCTGCGACAACCCGCGTCACAAGCAGCGCCAGGGCTAGTTGCGGTTGGCGGGCCCCGCGCCCGACGCGCATCTGCCGCCTCGGCGGCGCACAACTCAATATTGCAATCGCAGCGGTAAGAGCCGATCGCACCAAGGTCGGGGACACCTCCGGGCACGAGGCCGGGGCCCAACTGCTGCACCACACCTCTCACCATCTAGGAGCACACTCCAATGGCACGTCTAGCAGGCGTTGACCTCCCGCGCGAAAAGCGCGTCGAGGTTGCACTCACCTACATTTACGGCATCGGCCGCACCCGCGCCCTCGAGGCGATCGAGGCTACCGGCGTCGACGGCAACACCCGAGTCAAGGACCTCAGCGACGAGCAGCTCGTTGCCCTCCGTGACCACATCGAAGGCACCTACCAGGTTGAAGGTGACCTTCGCCGTGAGGTCGCAGCCGACATCCGCCGCAAGGTCGAAATCGGTAGCTACCAGGGCATCCGCCACCGTCGCGGTCTTCCCGTGCACGGTCAGCGCACCAAGACCAACGCGCGTTCGCGTAAGGGCCCGAAGCGCACCGTCGCCGGTAAGAAGAAGGCGAAGTAACCCATCCGCATTGCGGATGTGAGTGAACCGAATTTCGTAGGAGAGAAGAATTGGCTACCCCCAAGACCGCCGCGCGCAAGCCGCGCCGCAAGAGCAACAAGAACGTCGCCGTCGGCCAGGCGCACATCAAGTCGACGTTCAACAACACGATCGTTTCGATCACTGACACCACCGGTGCTGTGATCAGCTGGGCCTCGTCGGGCGCTGTTGGCTACAAGGGTTCGCGTAAGTCGACCCCGTTCGCCGCGCAGCTCGCCGCGGAGTCGGCTGCTCGCCAGGCGCAGGAGCACGGCATGAAGAAGGTTGACGTCTTCGTGAAGGGCCCCGGTTCGGGTCGCGAGACCGCCATCCGTTCGCTGCAGGCCGCGGGCCTCGAGGTCGGTTCGATCACCGACGTCACCCCGCAGGCGCACAACGGTGCTCGTCCGCCGAAGCGTCGTCGCGTCTAACGCCCCCAGTCGCCCGGCCCTCGCCTCGAGGGTTGGGCGACTTTCCGGCACCCGCCGGACCGCCTGTCTTTCGCACCACTACCTACCTCACGTGAGATCGCCCCTCACGCACACGCCAAGCGTCATATAGCGGACGCTTTGCCGAAAGGAACCACACAGTGCTCATTGCACAGCGCCCCACCCTCACCGAGGAGCACGTCTCCGAGTACCGTTCGCGCTTCGTCATCGAGCCGCTCGAGCCTGGCTTCGGCTACACGCTCGGCAACTCGCTGCGTCGCACCCTGCTCAGCTCGATCCCCGGCGCGGCCGTTACGAGCATTCGTCTCGACAACGTGCAGCACGAGTTCACGACCATTTCGGGCGTGAAAGAGGATGTCACCGAAATCATCCTCAACATCAAGCAGCTCGTTGTTTCGAGCGAGCACGACGAGCCGATCACCGCGTACCTGCGCAAGACCGGCGCCGGTGAAGTGACTGCCGCTGACATCTCCGCCCCCGCCGGTGTGGAGATTCACAACCCGAACCTCGTCATCGCGACGCTGAACGACGACGCGAAGTTCGAGCTTGAGCTGACGGTCGAGCGTGGCCGCGGCTATGTTTCGGCCCAGCAGAACCGTAACGAGTACTCCGAGGCCGGCCAGATTCCGGTCGACTCGATCTACTCGCCGGTGCTCAAGGTCACCTACCGCGTCGAGGCCACCCGTGCGGGTGAGCGCACCGACTTCGACCGCCTCGTGGTCGACGTCGAGACCAAGCAGTCGATGTCGCCGCGCGACGCGGTTGCGTCGGCTGGCGGTACGCTGGTTGAGCTGTTCGGGCTTGCACGCGAGCTCAACGTTGAGGCTGAAGGTATCGAGATCGGCCCCGCGCCGGTTGACCAGGTCATCAACGAAGAACTGTCGATGAGCATTAACGACCTCGACCTGTCGGTTCGTTCGTACAACTGCCTCATGCGCGAGGGCATCACCACGGTGTCGCAGCTCGTTGCGCTGAGCGAGACGCAGCTGATGAACATCCGCAACTTCGGTCAGAAGTCGGTAGATGAGGTGCGCGACAAGCTGTCGAGCATGGGCCTGAGCCTCAAGGATTCGGTGCCCGGTTTCGAAGGCACCCACTTCTACGGTGCTGGCGAAGACAGCGGCGAGTACATCTAAACCGCGCAGACGCGGATACCTAGTTTCAGAAAGAGATCACGAGAATGCCTAAGCCTACAAAGGGTCCTCGCATCGGCGCCGGCCCCACCCACGAGCGCATGATTCTTGGCCAGATGGCCGCGCAGCTGTTCACGCACAAGCGCATCCAGACCACCGAGACCCGCGCGAAGCGCCTCCAGCCCGTCGCCGAGCGCCTCATCACGCAGGCCAAGCGTGGCGACCTGCACAACCGCCGCAAGGTGCTTGAGACGATCACCGACCGCGGTGTCGTGCACGAGCTCTTCACCGAGATCGCGCCGCTCGTCGCGGAGCGCCCGGGCGGCTACACCCGCGTCATCAAGACCGGTTACCGCAAGGGTGACAACGCGCCGATGGCCGTGATTGAGCTCGTACTCGAGCCCGTCACGCCGAAGGTGAAGAACACCGCTGCCGAGACCCCCGTCGCTGAGGCGCCGGTTGTCGAGGACGACGTGGTGACCGAGGACGTTGAGGCCGAGGCCGCCGTCGAGACCGAGGCAGCCGAGGCTGCCGCCGAGGTCGAGCCCGACGAGGCCGCCGCCGAGGCGACCGACGAGGTTGCTGCCGACGACGCTGCCGAGGAAGAAACCAAGTAGTCTCCTCGCACCAAGAGCAAGGCCCCTGCCAATCGGTGGGGGCCTTCCTCGTTTCCTTGCGAGCGCCTCGGCCCGGCAGGCGCAGGGATACGGCAAGATGGTCGCCATGAATGTCCGCGTGCGCCTCGACATCGCCTACGACGGCACGGCCTTCAGCGGCTGGGCCGCGCAGCCCGAGCTGCGCACCGTGCAGGGCACGCTCGAGGATGCGCTGCGCATCCTGTACCGACCGCTGCCCGACAGCGGCCCGCTGCTCACGGTCGCTGGACGAACGGATGCTGGCGTCCATGCCACCGGCCAGGTCGCGCACCTCGACCTCGACGACGAGGTGTGGGCGTCGACCGTGCGTGGGCGCGCCGACGACGAACCCGCGGCCGCGCTGGTGCGCCGCTGTGCGGGCATTCTCGGAGCCGACTCGGACGTCGTCATCACCGGCGCGCGCGAGGTCGGCCCGGAGTTCGACGCCCGCTTCTCGGCGCTCTGGCGTAGCTACGAATATCGCCTCGCCGACTCAACCTCGGTCGCGAACCCGCTCGAGCGCCACCGCACCACAGTCGTACGACGACCCCTCGATCTCGACGCGATGAACGCATCCGCCGAGGTGCTCGTCGGGCTGCACGACTTCGCGGGCTTCTGCAAGCCGCGCGAAGGGGCAACGACAATCCGCACCCTGCAGGAGTTCCGCTGGGAGGAGCTCAGTCGGGGCGTCTTCCGTGCTCATGTGCAAGCCGACGCGTTCTGCCACTCGATGGTGCGTTCGCTCGTCGGAATGTGCGCGGCGGTCGGGCAGGGCCGCTTGCCGCTCGCCCGCGTGCCCGAGTTGCTTGAGGTGCGCAGCCGCTCGAACGCGTTCACGGTGCTCGCGGCGAAGGGTCTCACCCTCACCGAGGTCGGGTACCCCGACGACGCTGACCTCGCATCCCGTCAGCTCGCGACGCGGGCGAAGCGGCCCGACAATGTCGTTGCGTTACCACGTCGCCAGGCTTTTGAGCTGTAAGAATCTCGCCAAATCGCTGTGCCTTACTAAGCTGGTGCACGCGCCGCACCCGCACGGCGCGCGTCAACTCAACGCAGAGCTGAACCAGTGAGAGCGAGAAAGAATGACCAAGATCGACGAATCGCGCGCCGACGACGCCGCGAATCCGCCCGTCGAATGGGATGAGTCCCAGCTCAACACCCCCGAGGGGTACCCGGTGGCCGGCGCCGACGCCAAAGCGCTCGACCGAGCGAGGAAGTGGACTCCTGGCAAGATCATCACGTGGGTGGTCATCGCGCTTGTCGGTGGCGTGGCCTGGACCATGCTCGCATTCGTGCGTGGTGAGTCGGTCAACGGCATCTGGTTCGTGTTTGCCGCCGTGTGCACCTACCTCATCGCCTACCGCTTCTACGCGAACTACATCGAGAAGCACCTGCTGCGCCCGAACGACCATCGGGCCACGCCAGCCGAGTACATGGCGAATGGCAAAGACTTCGTCGCGACCGACCGCCGTGTGCTGTTCGGCCACCACTTCGCTGCGATCGCCGGCGCGGGCCCGCTCGTCGGCCCCGTGCTTGCCGCGCAGATGGGCTACTTGCCCGGCACGATCTGGATCATCGTCGGCGTCGTGCTCGCGGGCGCGGTACAGGACTACCTCGTGCTCTTCATCTCGACGCGTCGCCGCGGCCGCTCGCTCGGCCAGATGGCGCGGGATGACCTCGGGCGCGTCGGCGGCATCGCCGCAATTCTCGCGACCCTCACGATCATGATCATCATCGTGGCGATCCTCGCGCTCGTCGTCGTGAACTCGCTCGGCGAGAGCCCCTGGGGTGTCTTCTCGGTCGGCATGACGATTCCGATCGCGTTGTTCATGGGCATCTACCTGCGGTATCTGCGCCCTGGCAAGATCCTCGAGGTCTCGGTGATCGGCTTCATCTTGCTGATGGCCGCGATCATCGGCGGCGGCCAGATCGCCGCGACCGAGTGGGGCTCGTCGTTCTTCCTGCTCGACCACACGACCATCGCGTGGGCGATCATCATCTACGGCTTCGTCGCGGCCGTGCTGCCGGTGTGGCTGCTGCTCACGCCCCGCGACTACCTGTCGACGTTCATGAAGATCGGCGTCATCGTTGTGCTGGCAGTGGCGATCGTCATCGTGCGCCCCGAGATCACGGCGCCCGCGTTCAGCGAGTTTGCGAGCCGGTCAGACGGCCCCGTGTTCAGCGGCGCGCTGTTCCCGTTCCTCTTCGTCACCATCGCGTGTGGCGCGCTCTCGGGCTTCCACGCGCTCATCTCGTCGGGCACGACTCCAAAGATGGTGCACAAAGAGCGCCAGACAAAGTTCATCGGTTACGGCGGCATGCTCATGGAGTCGTTCGTCGCGATTATGGCGCTCGTCGCCGCCGTGTCGATCGACCGTGGCCTCTACTTCGCCATGAACGCTTCCGTCGCGGCCACGGGCGGCACGGTCGAGGGCGCGGCGATGTTCGTGAACTCGCTCGGCCTCAACGGCGTGCACGTTGACGGTTCGTTCCTGCAGCAGATGGCCGACGAGGTGGGGGAGGAGTCGATCGTCTCCCGCACGGGTGGTGCGCCAACGCTCGCCATGGGTATCGCGCACATCATGCACAACATCACGCCGGGCCTCATGGGCTTCTGGTACCACTTCGCGATCATGTTTGAGGCGCTGTTCATCCTCACCGCGGTAGACGCTGGTACCCGCGTGGCCCGCTTCCAGCTGCAGGAGGCGCTCGGCAACTTCTGGCCGCGCATCAAAGACAACAACTGGCGGCTCGGCGTGTGGTTGACGACCGCGCTCATGGTCGCGGGCTGGGGCTACATCCTGCTGCTCGGGGTCACCGATCCACTCGGCGGCATCAACACGTTCTTCCCGTTGTTTGGTATCGCGAACCAGTTGCTCGCGGCGGTCGCGCTCGCGGTCGTCACGGCGATCCTCGCGAAGCGCGGACGCCGGATGTTCAAGTACCTCTGGATTCCCGGCGTTCCACTCGTGTTCGACCTTGTCGTCACGATGGTCGGCTCCTGGCACAAGATTTTCTCGCCGGTGCGCAACGTCGGTTACTGGGCCAACCACTTCGCCACCCGCGCCGACATCGACTCGGCGCTCGCGGCCGATCCGAACGCCGACGTTACGAAGCTCGAGGCCACCGTGCGCAACACCGCGGTGCAGGGCTCGCTCTCGGTACTGTTCGCGATCCTCACGCTCGTCGTTGTTGGCGCGGCCTTCGTGAAGATCATCCAGGCGTGGAAGCACGATGGTCTGCCGACGTCGGAGCCGAAGCCGGTGCCATCGCTGACCTTCGCTCCGGCGGGCATCTCGGCGACCCAGCCCGAGAAGGAGCTCATGGAGAAGTGGGCGCAGCTGCCCGAGGACAAGCGCGATCGGACGCTCGAATAATGACCGCGCCCACGCACTCGAACAAGCCAGGGCGCATCCGGGCCTGGTTCGCGACCGCGAGCTGGTACCTCAACGGCATGATGGGCGGGCACGCGTACGAGCGGTACGTGAACCACCTGCACCGGGAACACCCCGACGCCACGCCGATGAGCGAGCGTGAGTTCTGGCGGCAGAAGGCGCGCGACGAGGATGCGAACCCTTCGGCGCGCTGCTGCTAGCGACTCGCGGCAGTGAAAGTACGGCGGCGGCCCCGATTCGATATGGATCGGGGCCGCCGTTGTCCGTGCCGCGTTCGAGAACTTCTCGTACGCAAGTGCAAGACTGGCCGTACTAAACGCGAGGCAAGGAGCAGTCCATGGTCACAGTGGCGCAGAATCTGATCGACAACCTTCGAGTGAACGGCGTGCGCCGCGTGTATGGGGTGCCGGGCGACTCGCTCAACGGCTTCACCGATGCGATTCGCAAAGACGAGCAGGTCGAGTGGGTGCACGTGCGCCACGAGGAGGCGGCGGCGTTCGCGGCTGCGGCCGATGCCGAGCTCACCGGCGAGCTGGCGGTCTGTGCCGGCAGCTGTGGCCCGGGCAACCTGCACCTCATCAACGGGCTCTTCGACGCACAGCGCTCGCGCGTGCCCGTGCTCGCGATTGCAGCGCACATCCCGAGTGAGGAAATCGGCTCGAACTACTTCCAAGAGACGCATCCGCAGGAGCTCTTTCGCGAGTGCAGTGTCTACACCGAGCTCGTCTCGTCGGCCGAACAGATGCCCCGCGTGCTCGAGATCGCGATGCGCGCGGCCATCGAGCGGCGCGGCGTCGCCGTCGTCGTGCTGCCGGGCGACGTCGCGCTGCAGCAAGCCAGCCACGAGGGCGAACACGTCGTGCGGGCCGCACAGCCGCGCGTGCTGCCGTCCGAGGCCGAGCTGCAGGAGCTCGCCAAGCTGCTTGCGGGTGCGTCGAGCCCCACCATCCTCGCCGGTGCTGGTGTCGCGGGCGCACACGATGACGTCGTCGAACTCGCCGACGTGCTCGGCGCGCCGATCGTGCACGCGCTGCGGGGCAAGGAGCACATCGAGCACGACAACCCATTCGACGTCGGCATGACCGGACTGCTCGGCTTCAACTCGGGCTACCGCGCCATGGAAGATTCCGACGTGCTGCTGATGCTCGGTACCGACTTCCCCTATCAGCAGTTCTACCCGAAGGATGCGAAGGTCGCGCAGGTGGATATTCGCGGCGAGCAGCTCGGTCGCCGCACACCCCTCGACCTTGGCCTCGTCGGCGACGTCGGCGACACCGTGCGCGCCCTGCTGCCGTTGCTCAAGCGCAACCGCAAACGGGCGCACCTCAACGACTCGGTGAAGCACTACGAGCGCACGCGCAAGCGCCTCGACGAACTCGCCGTACCGTCTCGCGGCAAGCGGCCCATCCATCCGCAGTACGTCGCCAGCGTGCTCGACGAACTGGCCGACGACGACGCGGTGTTTATCCCCGACGTGGGGTCGCCCGTCGTCTACGCGGCCCGGTACCTGCACCTCGGCGGCGGCCGACGTCTCATCGGCTCGTTCAGCCACGGCTCAATGGCGAACGCGCTGCCCCACGCGATCGGCGCCCAGTCGGCGTTCCCCGACCGCCAGATCGTCGCGCTCGCAGGCGACGGAGGCCTGTCGATGCTCATGGGGGAGCTGCTCACCGTGACGCAGAACCAGCTCCCGGTGAAACTCATCGTGCTGAACAACTCGTCACTCAACTTCGTCGAGCTTGAGATGAAGGCGGCCGGCTTCGTCACGTTCGCGACTGATCTCGAGAACCCGAACTTTGCGAAGGTGGCCGAGGCCGTGGGCATCCGCGGCTGGCGCGTCGAGGAATCAAGGGACGTCGAGTCGACCATCGCCGAGGCCCTCGCGCATCCCGGCCCGGCACTCGTCGACGTCGTGGTTGAGCGCCAGGAGCTCTCGATGCCCCCGGCGATCACGGCCGAGCAGGTGAAGGGCTTCTCGCTCTACGCGATCCGCACCGTGCTCTCGGGTCGTGGCGACGAACTGCTCGATCTCGCGCGGGCGAACTTCCGCCAGCTCTTCTAAGCCGCTGCATCCGCCGCAGGCCATTGCGCCGCTGCCACGCCGTGAAGTAACATATTCAGGTTGCCCGCTTACCCGGGCATCGAAGTGGACCCTCAACTGTCGCGTTCACCCGTCATTCGGCGGGCCAACACGACGACCGAGCGGGACTCACGACCATTCCCTTCGAACGAAAGATGCATTGCTATGCGTACTTACACGCCCAAGGCAGGTGAAATCACCCGCGAATGGTTCGTCATTGACGCAACCGACATCGTCCTGGGTCGTCTCGCCTCGCACGCTGCCGCCATCCTGCGCGGTAAGCACAAGGCCATCTTCGCTCCCCACGTCGACACCGGCGACTTCGTCGTCGTCGTGAACGCCGACAAGGTCGCGCTCACGGGTGCGAAGCTGGAGCAGAAGAAGGCCTACCGTCACTCGGGTTACCCGGGTGGCCTCCGCGCCGAGAGCTACACCGAGCTCCTCGAGAAGCGCCCGGAGCGCGCCGTTGAAAAGGCGATCCGGGGCATGCTGCCGAAGAACTCGCTCGGCCGTGACCAGCTCAAGAAGCTCAAGGTGTACGCGGGTCCTGAGCACCCGCACGCTGCACAGCAGCCCAAGCCCTACACCTTTGACCAGGTTGCCCAGTAGCGGCACGAAGAACGAAGGACTGAGATAGTGGCGACCATCGAAGACTCCACCGCGGAGCAGCTCACCAACTTCAGCACCGAGACCCCGGCCTCGGAAGCTGTCGAAACCACCCCGCGCCCCGCACTCACCGTGTCGGGTCAGGCCGTGGGCCGTCGCAAGCAGGCTGTTGCCCGCGTGCGCGTTGTCCCCGGTACCGGCAAGATCACCGTCAATGGCCGCGCCCTTGACGAGTACTTCCCCAACAAGCTGCACCAGCAGCTCATTAACGATCCGTTCACCCTGCTGACGTTGAACGGTGCTTACGACGTAATCGCAAAGATTCACGGCGGCGGACCTTCGGGTCAGGCTGGCGCGCTTCGCCTCGGCGTTGCGCGTGCGCTCAACGAGATTGACCGAGAACACAACCGTCCCGAGCTGAAGAAGGCCGGCTTCCTTACCCGCGACCCGCGAGTCAAGGAACGCAAGAAGGCCGGTCTCAAGAAGGCCCGCAAGGCTCCGCAGTACTCGAAGCGCTAATCGGAAGGGCCAACGTGGGTCGACTTTTTGGAACGGATGGTGTTCGTGGCCTCGCCAACGAACGCCTGACCGTAGAACTCGCAGTCGGCCTGGCTCAATCGGCCGCCGTCGTGCTCGCGCGTGAAGCGCGCGAGCGCGGCGAGCGGCCGGTCGCGGTTCTCGCCCGGGATCCGCGTATCTCAGGCCAGTTC